>DPSD01000224.1:729-11845 GCA_003538495.1 Accumulibacter sp. | reverse complement strand
GCTCCACGCTTCGATCAGGAACAGCCATCGATCGATCTCGCGCAGCGGATTTTTCATCGGCGCGATGAAGCGATCGCCGCCAACCATCGACGGCTGGATCGACAGGGTCCGGGTTTCGACCCTGCGGTCGGTTGCCAGCTCGAAATCAACCATCCACAGGCGATGATCGACCAGCGGCAAACGATCGTCGATCCTCGATCATCGGCCAACGGCAGGATGGCGATCATTTCCAGAAGATTGAAAGGCCGCATGGCCGATTGACCGCGATTGATCGGGGAACCTGCCGGCCGCCGAACGTCCATCAACAGCGAATGGCGAAAAAAAACCTGCCCCGGTGTCCGAAATCGCTTGACCGCTACTCAGACAGGTGGGGTGGTTTTCGGATGTCGAGCGACATCTGATAGAATCCCCCCGATCAATCACAGAGCACATCGGCTCGCTATCGTATTCCAGGGGGTGACATGGAGGTCAAAGAGGTTCTGCAGGTCAAAGATTCTGCGTTGTTCGCCGTACATCCGGATTCGCCGCTTTCGGATGCAGTGATCATGATGGCGGAAAACGACATCGGCTCGGTGATCGTCATGGAGGGCGGCAAGCTGGCGGGCATGTTGACCTTCCGCGAGGTGCTGATGATTCTGGCCAAGCGTCAGACCGAGCGGCGAGTCGGCCCGACGCCGCCGATTGCGGAAATCCTGGTCATCGAGGCGATGGACCGCGACCCACCGACGGCCAATCCGGATATGGACGTGGACGAATTGCGCCGAATGATGGTGGACAGTCACACCCGCTACGTGCCCGTCATGGAGGGCGACACAATCGTTGGCATCGTCTCTTTTCACGACGTCGCCAAGGCGGTGCTCGAGGAGCGCAACCTGGAAAACAAGCTCCTCAAGGCCTACATCAAGGACTGGCCAGCGCCTTGAGCGCGCCGCGCTAACGGGGCGATCAGGCCAGTAGTCAACGGCAGGTCACGGGGATCAAGGTCAATCGCCGCGGAGCCCGGGAAGACTCCGCCCGTGGACCCGGACCGCTTTCGTTCCGCAAGCGAAGCGCCCCTGCCGACGTCCCTGGCCCCGGTCGGGAGAACGTTTCAGCCCTCGCCAACGGCAAACAGGCGCCGGTGCTCCTTGATCGCATAACGATCGGTCATCCCGGCGATGTAGTCGGCAACCCTGCGCAACTGATCGCCATCGCCTGCGACCTGATACTGCGGGGGTAACAGGCGCGGCTCGCCGGCAAAAGCGGCAAACAGGTCGCCGACGATCCGCCGTGCCTTGCTGGCCATCCGCAACACCTGGTAGTGCTGATACAGCTGCGTCCGCAGGAAGCGCTTCAGCTGCTTCTGTTCCTCGAACGACTCCGCGGAGAAGGCGACCAGAGGCGGCCCGAGGCGTGCCTCGGCAAGCGTCCTGGGCCCATGCCGCGCAAGATTGCTGGCGGTGGTTTCGATCAGGTCGCAAACCAGGGTATTGATCAAACGCCGGATCGTTTCGTGGATCAGGCGGCGCCCGCCGAGGCCGACATGGACGCGCCGGACATCGGCAACGTGCCGTGCGAACAGCCGCACATCTTCAAGTTGCTCGATCGTGATCAGGCCGGCGCGCAAACCGTCGTCGACGTCGTGGTTGTTGTAGGCGATTTCGTCGGCCAGATTGCAGATCTGTGCTTCCAGCGACGGCTGTGTTCGGTTGAGGAAGCGTTCGCCGAGTTCGCCGAGATGACGGGCGTTGTCGAGCGAGCAGTGCTTGACGATCCCTTCACGGGTCTCGAAACAGAGATTCAGGCCATCAAAAGCGGCGTAGCGCTCCTCCAGCAGGTCAACCGTCCGCAGGCTTTGCAGATTGTGTTCGAAGCCGCCGTGACCGCGCATGCATTCGTTGAGCGCCTCCTGGCCGGCGTGACCGAAGGGCGTGTGACCAAGGTCGTGCGCCAGCGAAATCGCTTCGGCAAGATCTTCGTCGAGCTGCAATGCGCGCGCCGTTCCGCGGGCGATCTGCGCGACCTCGAGGCTGTGCGTCAGGCGCGTCCGGAACAGGTCACCTTCGTGGTTGACGAAAACCTGGGTCTTGTATTCGAGCCGCCGGAACGCCGTCGAGTGAACGATGCGGTCGCGGTCGCGCTGGAACTCGCTGCGGTGCGAATGCTGCGAAGGCTCGCCGTCCGGGTGCCGGCGACCGCGGCTGTTGGCTGCCGAGACGGCGTAGGGCGCCAGTTCACGCATCGGCCGAGCGGGCAGCGATAGCCCGCCGCACGTCCGCCGTCGGCGCGGCCGAGCTGACCACCGCCTGGCCAATGCGCTGCAGGAGCACCAGGCGAAGACTGCCACCCTGCACCTTCTTGTCGTTCTGCATCAGTTCCAGATAGCGGTCGACGTCGAGGGCCGGCCCGAGCACCGGCAAGCCCGCTCGTTGAAAAAGCCGTTCCGCCCGGCTCACCTCGGCAGGCCCCAGCCAGCCAAGCTGCGACGAGAGTTCTGCCGCCATCATGGTGCCCGCGGCGACGGCCTCGCCGTGCAGCCACGCGCCGTAACCGATTCCGGTTTCGATCGCATGGCCAAAGGTGTGGCCAAGGTTGAGCAAGGCACGCTCGCCACTCTCGCGCTCGTCGGCGGCGACCACTTCTGCCTTGTTCTGGCACGACCGGCAGATCGCCTCGGCGAGTGCCAGCGGCTCGCGCGACAAGACGCTTTCGAGATTGCCCTCAAGCCACTCGAAGAAAGGAAGATCCCGGACCAGCCCGTACTTGATGACCTCCGCCAGGCCGGCACGAAGCTCGCGATCGGGCAAGGTATTCAAGGTATCGGTATCGGCCAGCACCAGTCGTGGCTGATGAAAGGCGCCGATCATGTTCTTGCCAAGCGGGTGATTGATCGCGGTCTTGCCACCGACCGACGAATCAACCTGTGCGAGCAGGGTGGTCGGAACCTGGATGAGCGGCGTGCCGCGCTGAAAACAGGCGGCCGCGAAACCGGTCATGTCGCCGACCACCCCGCCGCCGAGCGCCACCAGGGTCGTTGACCGCTCACAGCGATGCTGCAGCAGGAGGTCGAAAATGGTGTTCAGCGTCGGCCAGTCCTTGAAGCGCTCGCCGTCAGGCAGGACCACCTCCACGACTTCAACAGCGGCGTCGCGCAAGGGCTTGGCCAAGCGCTCAAGGTACAGCGGCGCAACGGTGGTGTTGGTGACGATTGCCACTTTCGGCTGCCGCAGCAAGGGCAGCAGCAGTTCTCCCCGATCGAGAAGACCACGTCCGACATGAATCGGGTAGGAGCGCTCGCCGAGTGCAACGGTCAGCGTTTTCATGCTTTTTCCATTTTCTTGAGCAGCAGTTGCAGGACCGCCTGGGCGCTGATTCGACCGCCGCTGACGACCAGATCGGCAATGCTCCGATACAGCGGGTCCCGCTGCTGGTACAGCTCAGTGAGCTTGCGCAAGGGATCGCTGACCTGCAGCAGGGGCCGGTTCTTGTCGTGCCGCGTACGTTCGCAGAGCGTTTGCAGCGGCACGTTGAGGTAAATCACCAGACCGCTGGCACGCAGGTTTTCCCGGTTATCGGGGCGCAGCACGGCGCCACCCCCGGTGGCCACGACACAGCCATGCATCCGCGCCAGGTCGGCGATGACCTGTGCCTCGCGCCTGCGGAAACCCTCTTCACCTTCGATCTCGAAGATGGTCGGCAAGCGAACGCCGGTGCGAGATTCAATTTCGTGATCGGAGTCGACGAAATGATACGCCAGCCGCCTGGCCAGGGTCTTGGCGATCGTCGTTTTTCCAGCCCCCATCAGGCCGACCAGGTAGACGTTTCTCTTGTCGTCCGGGATGCTCACCAAGCTATTCTATCGCATGCTCGACAGGACCAGAATCAGCGCACGAAAAAAGCCGGCTCTGCGCCGGCTTGTTCGCTGCTTGCGGATCAGCGTACCGCCAGATTCTCGGCAACGATCCGCGGCGTGATGAAGACCAGCAACTCGGTCTTGTCGTCGATGATTTCCCGATTCTTGAACAGGAAGCCAATGTAGGGGAGGTCGCCGAAGAACGGGATGCGGGTCGTGTTGTTACGCGTTTCCTGCGTGTAGATCCCGCCGATCACCACCGTTCCGCCGTTCTCGACCAGGACTTCGGTCTTGACGTGCTTGGTATCGATGGCGACGCCGGCGCCGGTCGACAAACGGGTGTTCGGGGTGTCCTTGTTGACGTCCAGCTTCATCGCGATCTTGCCGTCCGGCGTGATTTGCGGCGTCACTTTCAACGACAGGTTGGCTTTCCGGAAGGAAACGCTGGTGGCGCCTGAACTGGTCGCCTGCTGATAAGGGATCTCGACGCCCTGCTCGATGATCGCTTCGACCTGGTTGGCGGTCATCACCCGCGGGCTGGAGATGACCTTGCCGCGACCGTCGGCTTCGAGAGCCGAGATCTCTGCCGTGAGGAACTGCGTCAGCGCGTTGTTGAAAAGGAGGAAGGAGAGGGTGCCGGGACTACCGGTGCGCGGCGTGGCCGGCAGGTTGACCTGCGTACCGCTCATGTCCAGCTGGCCGCTGAAGTTCTGGCCGCCGCCAACGGTCACCGCGCCGTCGGGGAAGGTCTGCCGCCAGCCGAGTCGCACCCCGAGGTTCTTGGAAAAACTGTCGCCGGCTTCAACGATGCGCGCTTCGATCATCACCTGTCGCGCCGCGATGTCGACCTTGGCAATCATCACTCGCACTTCATCGAGGCGGCTCGGGGTGTCCTTGACGAACAGGATGTTCGAGCGCTCCTCGACCACCGCGCTGCCGCGCTTGGAGAGCAGGGGCTGCTTGGGATCGGCAAGAAGCTTCTGAATCGCATCGGCCTTGATGTAGTTCATCTGAAAGCTCTCGGTCACCAGCGGCTCCAGGTCGCCGATCTGAATTCGCGACTCGAACTCGAGCTTTTCTTTGGTGGCGATTTCCTCGCGCGGCGCAATCAGAATGACGTTGCCGTTCTTGCGCATGTCCAGGCCCTTCTGCTGCATGATGATGTCCAGCGCCTGGTCCCATGGGACATCCTTCAGGATCAAGGTGATCGCGCCGCCAACCGAGTCGCTGACGACCATGTTCATGCCGGTGAACTCGCCGATGACCTGCAACAGACGGCGGACGTCGACGTTCTGGAAGTTCAGCGACAACTTCTCGCCCTGATAACCGCCACGGCTCCCCTGCACCAGCTTGTTGGGATTCTCGATGACCGGCTTCACTTCAATCACGAACTGGTTGTCGCTCTGATACGCGTTGTGTTCCCACAGTCCGTTGGGGGTGATCGTCATGCGTGCGTTGGCACCCTTCTGCACGGTATTCACGGTCAGCACGGGAGTCCCGAAATCGGTTACGTCAAGCCGCTTGCGCAGCGCGCCGGGAACGGTGACGTTGGCAAAATCGACCACCAGATTCGATCCCTGCTGCCGGATATCGATGCCGGCATTGGCGTCGCTGAGGTCAACGGTAATCCGCCCCTCGCCGCCCTTGCCCCGGCGGAAGACAATGTCGCGGACGCTATTTACGGTTTCGGTGGGCTGCGCTCTGGCGAAGTGCTCGACCACTGCCGCGCCCTGGGTAGCTGCGCTCGGCACCAGCGCCAGCAGCAGATTCCTGCCGTCGATGGTCGCTTCATAGGTCATCACCTTCTGCAGGTTCAGGACCAGGCGCGTGCGGTCCTCGGCCTGGACGATGTTGGCGCTTTTCAGGTCTCCCTCGTTATACGTCTGGCTGGACTTGCCAAGGCCGTTGGTCGTGTTGGCAAAATCGAAGGCGATGCGTGCGGGCTTGGCAACGCTGAAGGCCGGGGGCAGGGCCTTCAAAGGCTCCTTGAAGGTGAGCTTGACGTTGAGCACCGAGCCTTGCTGGACGACGTTCATCGACTCGATCGTATTGGCTCCTGCGGAACCGGCTTCCTGCGCACTCGCCGTGGCGACCATCAATAGCCCAGCGGCGACAAGGCCGAGCAAGTAGTCTCTGATCTGCTTCATTTACTTGGCTCCCTTTTCCTGCAACAGCAGGTTGCTCGTCCTCTCCACCCAATCACCGGCGGAATCCTGGATAAGCTCTCGCAATGTCACTTCGGATTCGGAAATGTCGACCACGACCCCGAAGTTCTGTCCCATGTAGTTGCCGATCTTGACCTGATACAAAGCACTGTCGACCTGGATGATGGCATACCAGGCCTTTTTCCTGGTCATCACGCCGACGTATTTCAGTGATTCCAGCGGGAAAAGCTCCAGTGGTTCCTTCGGTCGATCCAGGTCGGGCCTGAAGGCGCCGCCGCCCTTTTTCGTGTCCGATCCGAGCTTGGCCGGCTTGAAAGGGTCGAGCAGGTCGCCAACATCGTAGGCAACCGGCTCGTAGGGTTCGACCACCGGCAGCGGCGGTATCTTGCCCTTGGTGTCCTGCGCCACGGTCGTCATCCACTCCCGGACATCCTGATGATCGCCGCCGGAACAGGCGACAAGCGCGACGCTGGCCAGCGCGGCAAGGAGTCTGCTCATTTCCTCGCACCCTTCGCCGCCGCTTCGGCGGCCTTCTTCTTGGCTGCCAGCTCGTCAGCGTCGAGATAGCGGAATGTCTTCGTAATCGCATCCATCACCAGCGTTCCGTCTTTGCTCTGAGGGTTGGCGACGATGGAGATATTGTTCAAGGTGACGATTCTCGAGAGCTTGCCGATGTCGCCGGCGAAAGCTCCGAAGTCGTGGTAGGTGCCGGTCAAGCGGACATTGATCGGCAGCTCGGCATAGAAATCCTTGACCTGCTCGCCGCCCGGCTTGAACAGATCGAACTGCAGACCCCGCCCCATCCCTGCCTGATTGATTTCCACCAGCAGTGCTTCGACTTCGGACTTGTTCGGCAGCTGCTTCAACAAGGCACCAAAGGAGCGGTCGATTTCATCGAGCTGCTGCACATACAACTCGAGGTTGACCGCTTGTTTCTTCTTGGCGACGTACTGGTCCTTCAGCTTCAACTCTTCCTGTTGTTTGCTGGTCAGCGAATCCAGTTCGTCTACCCAGACAAACCACCAGCCAGCGACCAGGACCACCAGGAACAAACCGATCAACACCGTCAGGCGTGGCGCCAGCGGCCACGCCCCGGGATCCTTGGGATTGAGATTCTGGAAATCCCGCAGGATCTCCCGGAAATCGACCGACGGAAGAGCTGGCGCTTTCATTTCTGCCCTCCCTGAGCGACGGCAGCCCTCTTCAGCAGGGCGTTCATGCTGAATTCGTTGAGGCGGCGCTTATCGACCATCACCGCCTTGATCTCTATCAACTGCGGCTTTTCAAGCCACGGCGACGCTTCGATATTGCGCATCAGCGTAGACACCCGGGCGCTGGACTGCGCGTAGCCGACGAGGTTGATGCTCTGCCCCACCTGTTTGAGCGAGCGGATGTACACACCCTCCGGCATCTGCTTGGCAAGCTCGCTAAGCAAGCGCACCGCTTCGGCCCGGTCACGTTGCAACGATTCGATGATTCGCTTGCGCGCCATCAAGGCGTCACTTTGTTCCTTGAGCCTCTTGATCTGATCGATCTGCTTGTCGAGGACTGCGATCTCCTGCTTGAGGAAATCGTTCCTGGCGTCCTGCGCGGCGATATAGCCTCCAATCACCGAGTAGACGAGGAACACGATCAGGCCGGAAAGAACCGCAATCAGCCCGAACAAGGCGTAGAACTGTTGCCGTCGGGCTCGCCGCTTCTCTTCTCGATGCGGCAGAAGGTTGATGCGTATCATGCGTCGAACCTCCGCAGCGCCAGACCACAGGCCACCATCAATGATGAAGCATCGCTCAAGAGACTCTTGTCGCGAACCCGGTCGGAAAGCGTCATGTCAGCGAACGGATTGGCGATCACGGTGTTGATCTGGGTGCGAGAGGCGACCACTTCGTCCGCGCCGGCGATGACCGCGCAGCCGCCGGCCAACACGATGTGGTTGATCTGATTGAACTGGGTCGAAGTGAAAAAAAACTGCAAGGCACGCGATAATTCAAGAGCCATCGCATCAAGGAATGGTCGGAGAAGCTCGGTTTCGTACTGCTCCGGCAGCGTGTTGCGGCGCTTTTCCGCTTCCGCTTCTTCGAAGCTCATGCTAAAAAGGCGGGCGACATCCTGCGTCAGTTGATTTCCGCCGAATGCCTGTTCGCGAACATAAAGCTGCTGGCCGTTACGCAGAACGGTCAGGTTCATCACGTTGGCACCGACGTCAATCAAGGCGATGATCTGCCCCTTGCCGCCGTCGGGGAGTTGTTTTTCGATCAGCTCAAACGCCGCGAGAACGGCGTAGGACTCTACGTCCAGAACCACCGGCTTGAGACCCGCCGACTCGGCCACGGCAACTCGATCCTCGACCTTTTCCTTGCGAGACGCCGCGATCAGGACCTCGATTTCGTCAGGAGACGATGGCGCCGGCCCGACCACCTGAAAGTCGAGGTTTACTTCTTCTAGGGCAAACGGGATGTACTGGTTGGCCTCGGACTCGACCAGCACTTCAAGTTCCTCATCGCGCTGCCCGGCGGCGACGATGATCTTCTTGGTGATGACATGCGATGCCGGAAGAGCGATCGCCACCTGTCTGGTCACGGTCCCGAGTTTCTTCCATGCTCGTCTGACCGACTCTGCGGCCGCCTCGAGATTGACGATGTTGCCATCGGAAACGACATCCCTGGGCAAGACCTCGATAGCGTAACGCTCGACGCGGTAAGCACCCTTGGCGTCGCTGCCCAGCTCGACCATCTTGACCGACGACGAACTGATGTCGAGACCGATCAGCGAGCGCGCCTTGGGATTAAAGATCGAAAGATCAAGCTGCAAATCGCCACCCCCGACAAAAAACCCTTCAAAAATTTGTAGTTAGCGTATTTATAGACATTTTACTTTAGATGCTAGCAACAAGCTCCCGGCGTGTAAAGCAATTTCTCCCGCGCTGGCGGGAATGTCCACCATTATTCTAACAGGGTGGCGTAAACCACTAAAGTCATGAAGTTTCCGTGGGCCGTCCATGACCAGCAACTTGCCGTAGCCACCGCGGCCAAGCGCCGGCCGTGCGAACCCGCAGCAGGACTGCTACTGGTCAGCTGAGGCGCTGCTGCCGCCAACGTTGCGCAGCGGCACGTGCTAGGGACGGAAGCGACCGGCAATGCCTGGCGGCGCTATCTTCGAGCCATTTCGCGGCCGCGCTAATATAATAGCGGGATCCAACCATTCATCCGGACGCTGTCTTGCCTACCGCCCTTCGCTGGTTACTGTACCCGATAGTTGTCGTTGGTGGCCTGGCCGCCATAGTCCTGGCCGTCATGGCGGTAATTCTCAGCCTGGCCTATCCGAATCTGCCGTCGCTGGAGATTCTTACCGACTATCGGCCCAAGATCCCCTTACGGGTGTACACCGCCGACGGCTACCTGATCGGCGAGTTTGGCGAGGAGCGTCGCGCTGTGGTCAGCATCCAGGACGTTCCAGCGATCATGAAGCAGGCCATCCTGGCTGCCGAGGATGAGCGCTTCTATCAGCATGGCGGGGTCGATACGCTCGGTATTCTGCGCGCACTTTACGCCAACCTGGTAGGCGGCGGCAAGCGCCAGGGAGCATCGACGATTACCCAGCAGGTGGCCAAGAATTTCTTTTTGTCGTCAGAAAAGACCTACACCCGTAAGCTCTACGAAGCGCTCCTGTCTTTCAAGATCGAGCACAATCTCAGCAAGGATCAGATTTTCGAGCTGTACATCAACCAGATCTTTCTCGGTCAGCGTGCCTACGGTTTTGCCGCTGCGGCCCAGACGTATTTCGGCAAGCCGCTGGCCGATTTGACGATTGCCGAGGCGGCAATGCTGGCCGGGCTGCCCAAGGCTCCGTCCTCGGACAATCCGATAGCCAAGCCAAAGCGCGCCCGCTTGCGCCAGCAGTACGTCCTGCGGCGAATGAACGAGCTGGGATTCATCACCGACGAGCAGCAGCAGGCGGCGCTGAACCAGGCCCTGGTGATCAAGCGAGACTCGAGCGAGACGCCAATTCACGCCGAGTACGTCAGCGAGATGGCGCGTCAGATCGCTGCCGAGCGCTTTCCCGAGGACGTATATACGCGCGGCCTGCGGGTATTCACGACGATTCTCAAGGACGATCAGGAAGCCGCCTACAGCAGCTTGCGAAGAGGCGTCATGGACTACGACCGCAGGCACGGTTACCGCGGCGCCGAAGCCTACGTCGACGTCGAAGGGATCAAGTCCGAACAGGACGAAGCCCTGGAGGAACTGCTGCAGGACTTCCACGATGCCGAAGACCTGCACCCGGCGATCGTGCTGCAAGCCGATAGCAAGAAAATTCGCGCCTACCGTCGCGGCGGCGAAATCGTCACCATCGACGGTGAGGGGTTGAAGGTCGCGGCGCGCATGATCGATGACAAGGCGCCAGCCAACAAGCGCCTCCGCCGGGGCGCGATCATTCGTATCCAGAACGATGACAAGGACGCCTGGCGTATTGTCCAGCTACCGGAGGTGGAAGGTGCTTTCCTGGCGGCGGACCCGCGCGACGGCGCGATCCGCGCGCTGATTGGCGGTTTTGACTATAACCGCAACAAGTTCAACCACACCACGCAGGCGTGGCGCCAACCAGGGTCGAGTTTCAAGCCTTTCATCTATTCGGCCGCGCTCGAAAGGGGCTTCACGCCCGCCTCCATCATCAACGACGAGCCGATCAGCTTCCCGGCGACGGTCACCGGCAGCCAGGCCTGGGAACCCAAGAACTATGACGGCAAGTACGAGGGGCCGATGCGCATTCGTCGCGCCCTGGCCAGATCGAAGAACATGGTCTCGATCCGACTGCTGCAGGCGAGCGGCGTGCGCTTCGTCCAGGACTACGTCACCCGTTTTGGCTTTGACGCCGAAAAGCACCCCCCCTACCTGACCATGGCCCTGGGCGCGGGCTCGGTGACGCCCTGGCAGCTGGTCGCTGGTTACGCCGTTTTCGCCAACGGTGGCTACCGCGTCCGACCGTACATCGTCAGCCAGATCCAGGACGACAGGAAGCAGGTGCTGGCGCAGGCGGCACCGACCACCGCCGGCGATGAACGGTTGCGGGCGATCGATCCGCGCAATGCCTTCCTGATGGACAGCATGCTGCGCGACGT
>DPSD01000224.1:0-394 GCA_003538495.1 Accumulibacter sp. | reverse complement strand
TCGACGCCTGGTTCTGCGGCTATCAGCAAACGGTCGTCGGCTGCTCGTGGATTGGCTATGACCAACCGAAGAATCTGGGCAAGGGAGAGACCGGCGGCTCGGCCGCCTTGCCCGCGTGGATCGGCTATATGGGCAAGGTGCTGCGAGACGTTCCCGAGTCCTTCCTCCCGACGCCCGATGGCATCGTTTCGGTCGCCGTCCCGGACCGCGGCAAGGGGCCAGCGCTGGAGCTGTTCTACAAGGAAAACGCTCCGGCCGAAGTCGAATCCGTGGCGCCAGCCGACGAAAGCCTCGCGCCTGTGGACTGAACGCGCGTGCCGGCGTTGCCGGCACGCGCCCGGGAGCAAGCACGGCGGCATCCTAGACTGACCTTCCGGAACCACCCGCTGCCGCC
>DPSD01000426.1 GCA_003538495.1 Accumulibacter sp. | reverse complement strand
CATTCATGCTTCAGGGCTGATCGATAGCCGTCGGTGGAACTGAGTGGCGGCGCGATCTTCGCCACCTTGGCGCTTTGTTGATCGAGACCCTTGACCGGCCGCCGGCAGGTCCCGATACTAGCCGCTCGTCACCTCTTGCCCGTTGCCATGCCCGCCCATCGGCGCCTGATCGCTACCCACCTGCTGCTTTGCGGGTCGCTCTGTCCGCAGTTGGCCATGTCAGCGCCGGCCGAGACGGTCGGCTGCCACGTCACCTACGGCGGCGCCAGCCGGCTGGTCGAGGCCCGGCCGGTCGCTTCGCCGTACTCTGTGCCGGTGACCGAGATTGGCTCGTACTTTCTCTTCCGTATCGTTTTTCAGAATGAGCCGGCCGAACTGGCGGCGATCAAGGTCTACGTTCTGGCTGCCAGAGACAATGGACCGACGCCGATTCATCAGGCGACGCATCCCTACCCGCCGCCAGCCGCTAAGCATTCGCTCTACGGATTCACCGGTCTGAACCACGTCTACGAGTCGCTGCGGGACGGCGAATTGCAGTACTGGTGCGGGCTGGCGCCGGCAGCCGGGGCAGAGGAGTCATGAGCCGCTGGCGCCTGCTGGTCGTCGTGCTGGCGCTGACGGCCGGCCTGGTGGTGGCCACTCCGGCCCGCACCGACCCGGTGCGCCTGCTGTTCGTCGGCGACGTCATGCTCGACGACGGGCCAGGCCGGCTGATCAGTCGTGGCGGCGATCCACTGGCCGCCTTCGCGCCGCTGCTCCAGGACGCCGATTACACCATCGGCAACCTCGAATGCCCGATCGCCACGCAGGGCAAAGCGCTGGACAGCAAGATCTTCAGTTTTCGTGCCGACCCCAGGGTGTTGGCGGTGCTCAAGGGCCGATTCGACGCGCTGGCCGTAGCCAACAATCATTCCGGCGACTACGGACAGGCGGCATTTCTGGAAACCCTCGACCATCTCGCCGGCCAGGGGGTCGCCACATTTGGCGGCGGCCGGAACCTGCAAGAGGCGCATCAGCCGCTGTGGATCGTTCGCCACGGCCTGCGCGTCGCCGTCCTGGCGTACAACGAATTCAAGCCACGTTCCTTTGAAGCCGGCGCCGATTGGCCGGGAATCGCCTGGAGCGAGGACAGCCAGGTGGTCGCCGACATCCGCGCCGCGCGAGCCGCCGGAGCAGACCTGGTGATTCCCTTCATGCACTGGGGCTGGGAGCGCGAAGCGCAGCCGAGTGAGCGGCAGCGGCAGCTGGCGCGGACGATGATCGACGCCGGTGCCGACCTGGTCGTCGGCGGCCATCCGCACGTGACGCAAACCGTCGAGTATTACCGCGGCAAGCTGATCGTCTACAGCCTGGGAAATTTCGTTTTCGACGGTTTTGCCGATCGTGCCGCACGTACCGGCTGGGCGTTGCGCCTGACTCTCGACAGGAGCGGCCTGCTGGCGTGGGAGACGATCGCCGCCGAGATCGACGACGATGGCAGTCCACACCCGCAAGCCGGCGTGTCGACCCCTTGCGGACGGGCGCCCGAGGCGATCGTCGAGGAATGTTTCAACCGCTGATCGGCGACGGCCGGCGGTAGACCCCGAGGTGCCAGGCCAGACCCGAGTCAAGTGTCCGGGATCGCTGGCAGATCGCTGCCGCCACCGGTTTCGCCGGCCAGCCAGCCGTGCGGCAACCATTGCGGCGGAACGGCACCGGTCCATTCCAGGCGCGCGAGCAAGCGGGCGAAGTCGCCGGCCAGCGGCGCCGTCAAGCACAGTGCCTGGCCGCTGACCGGGTGCGTCAGGCGTAGCGCGGTGCACGCCAGCAGCAGGCGCTGGCAGTCGAATAGCGTCTGGAACAGGCGGTTATGGCGGCCCTTGCCGTAAGTGGCGTCGCCGATCACCGGATGCGCGATGTGCTTGAGGTGCCGGCGCAACTGATGGCGGCGCCCGTTCAGCGGTTCGAGTTCGAGCAGCGCGTAGCGACTCGACGGATAACGGTCGACGCGGTGCGGCAGTTCGATAGTCGCCAGCCGCCGGTAGCGGGTCCATGCGTCCTGCGCCAGCGCGCTGGTCGCCGCTGCGCCGGCGTTTTCGACCGGGTCGACCAGGCGACGCAGCGGGTGGTCGATCTCGCCGGCGAGCGCGGGGTGGCCGCGGACCACCGCGAGATAGCGCTTGTCCACCTGTCGCTGTTCGAACATGCTGCCGAGCGTGCGCGCGACGGGGCTGCTCAGCGCGAACAGCAGGACGCCGGAGGTTCCCTTGTCGAGGCGATGGACCGCGTGCACGCGCTGGCCGATCTGGTCACGCACCATCTGCAGCGCGAAGCGCCGCTCGTGCCGGTCGAGCATGCTGCGGTGTACCAGCAGCCCCGCCGGCTTGTCGACGGCGACCAGATGCTGATCCTGGAAGAGGATGGTCAGCGCGCCGCCGCCGGGTTCACTCATCGGCAGGCCGCGTGGGTCCGGCCGCCAGCCGTGGAGATTTCGCTGCCGCCGCCGGATTCTCGCCGTCGACGTAGTACCAGCGACCCGCCTCGCGGACGAAGCGGCTGAACTCGTGCAGGCGATGACCGCGCCCATGCACGCGATAGCGCGCGGCGAATTCGACGCTGGCCGTATCCGGACCGGTCGCGAGATGGCGTCGGACCTCCAGGCCAAGCCATTTTGGCGTGGCCGCGGTATCGGGATCGAGCTGCGGCGGGCGCGTCGAAGCGTGCCAGGTGGCCAGCAGGTAGGCTTCGTTGGCCAGCACGTAGGCGCTGTAGCGCGAGCGCATCAGCGCCGCCGCGTCTGGCGCGGCGACACCGTCGTGCAGCGGACCACAGCAGGCGCCGTAGGCAAGCCGGCTACCGCAGGGGCAGGCGCTGGTTCCGGGCTTCTTCATCGCCGGAGGTCGGGCAGCGTGCGCGTGCTCCCGGGCGGACTGCCGTGCCAGCCTAGCGCCTGCCGCCGCTGCGGCCCATTGCTTCGTTCACCCGCAGCGGCTTGCCGTTCAGATCCTTGCCGTCAAGCGCCGAGATGGCGGCCAGAGAATGCGCTTTGCCCGGCATTTCAACGAAACCGAAGCCTTTTGATGCGCCGCTGAACAACTCCCGCATCACCTGCACCGACTTAACCTGGCCGAAGGCCTGAAAGAGACTGGTCAGTTCTGTTTCGCTCGTCTCGGTGGCGAGATTGCCTACAAAGATATTCATTGCCGACTCCTGTTCAGACCTTGCAAGGGATGGGTTGGGAAGGGTGAGAGCGTGCGCCGCGCCGGACGGTTTGACGGCCGCGCTTAGCCGCCGCGTCGCGCCGGGCTGCGAAACAGCGCCGCGGTCGCCACGCCGCCGTCTGTTCTGGGGTGCTGCGATCCCCGCGATGCGTTTTGCGGCACTACCGGCTTGGCCCGGAGCGCCGCCGGCGGCGGCGTCGGCGCACTCGGGCGTACCGCCGGTGGCTGGCTCTGGCTGCGGCCTCGCCCGTCCCTGCCGGCGCCGCCACCACGCCGATTGGCGTCATGGGTGCCGCGTGGCGCACCCGGGGTTGCCGTAGTCGCCGGCGCCGGCGTCTTGCCGGGTTCGAAGCCCTCGACCACCTGGCTCGCGATACGGCGGGTCAGCAGCTTCTCGATCGCCGCCAGCAATGGCCTCTCTTCGGCCGAAACCAGCGACAGCGCCTCGCCGCTACTGCCGGCACGGCCGGTGCGGCCGATGCGGTGGACGTAATCCTCGGGAACGTTGGGCAGTTCGAAGTTCACCACGTGCGGCAACTCCTCGATGTCCAGCCCGCGCGCAGCGATGTCCGTCGCCACCAGCACACGCACCGTGCCAGCCTTGAAGCCGGCCAGGGCGCGGGTTCGTGCCGGCTGGCTCTTGTTGCCGTGGATCGCGGTCGCCTCGATGCCTGCCTTGCACAGATACTCGGACAGCCGGTTGGCGCCACTCTTCATGCGGGTAAACACCAGCACCTGCCGCCAGTCACCCAACGACACCAGATGGACCAGCAGGTCACGCTTGCACCAGCTGTCGACCGGGTGGACACGCTGGGCGACAAGTTCCGATTCGGCGTTGCGGCGAGCGACCTCGATCATCGCCGGATGGTCCAGGAGACCGTCCGCCAGCTTGCGGATTTCGTCGGAAAAGGTAGCCGAGAACAACAGGTTCTGGCGCTTCGCAGGCAGCAGGGCAAGGATCCGGCGGATGTCGCGGATGAAGCCCATGTCGAGCATCCGGTCGGCTTCGTCAAGCACCAGGATCTCGATGTTCGACAGCTCGACCGTCTTCTGCTGCAGGTGATCGAGAAGCCGTCCGGGTGTCGCCACCAGGATATCGACGCCGCGGCGCAGGGCGTCGATCTGCGGG
This sequence comes from Accumulibacter sp., assembly GCA_003538495.1. The sequence goes on along the minus strand of DPSD01000426.1, from coordinate 2,699 downwards.
TTGATGTTGACGCCGCCATAGATCAGCGTCGACTTGAGCGCCATGTACTTGCCGTAGGTACGGACGCTTTCCTCGACCTGCGCCGCGAGTTCGCGGGTCGGTGTCAGGATCAGGGCGCGCACGCGCTGGCGCGGTTGGGCGGCAGCGCTGCCAGCACGGGCAGGCATGGTGGCCAGGCGCTGCAGCAGCGGCAGGGTGAAACCGGCGGTCTTGCCGGTGCCGGTCTGCGCGCCAGCGAGGACATCGCGACCTTCGAGAATCAGCGGAATGGCTTGTGCCTGTACCGGCGTTGGCTCGCTGTAGCCTTGTTCGGCGACAACGCGGGTGAGCTCGGCCGACAGGCCAAGGACGGAAAACGATTGGGTCAAGGAAAATCTCCGGTGAACGACCTGCTGTGGCACGACGCCAACAGAGCCGGTTCAGGCGCTTGGAACTTTTGGGATGGGGATGCTTCGGGGCGATCGGCAGATGCCGAATGGGGAACAACCGCGAGAGAACCGAGCTGCCGACCGGATGAAACGCGGCTCGGTTCCGGCTGGCACTATACACGCTTTGGCGCTCGCCGACGAAAAAGAGCCCTGTCCACCGTGGCATGGGCTTGACCGCCACGGGCGCTTGACAATTCTAAGCTAGCGGTCCAATATCTTGTCCCATGGTCACAACGCTCTCGCTTCCCCGCCGCCCGCGCGGTCGCCCGGCCCGCAACGGCCTCGATTACGCAGACACTCGCACGCTGCTGATTCGGCGCGGCCTAGAAATGTTGACCACTCAGGGTGTCAGCGCGACCGCGCTGGATGACATCCTGAAGTCGGTCAATGTGCCGAAGGGGTCGTTCTACCACTACTTCGAGAGCAAGGACGCCTTCGTCGTGGCGACGCTCGACGCCTACGCCGAATACTTCGCACGCAAACTCGACCGGCATCTGCGGAACCAGGAGCAGGCGCCGCTGATCCGCCTGGCGGCGTTTGTCGATGACGCCTGCCGGGGAGTCGAAAGGCATGACTTCAGGCGCGGCTGCCTGGTGGGCAACCTTGGCCAGGAAGTCAGCGTTCTCAACGAACTCTTGCGCCAGCGACTCGAAGCGATCCTGGTCGACTGGGAAAAGCGCCTCGCGGCCTGCCTCCAGGACGCAGCAGGTACTGGCGAACTGGCGGCGGATGCCGACTACCCGGCACTAGCGCAGGCCTTCTGGGTCGGCTGGGAGGGAGCGATCCTGCGCGCCAGACTGAGCAGGTCGACGGCGCCGATGCAGGCATTCTTCAAGCTCTTCCTGGCCGCATTGCCCCGGAGTTGATTAGTGTTGGCATAATTGTAGTTTTGCAGTCCAATTTTTCACAACCTAGGAGAAGCACATGTTCAAGGGAATCCTGATCAGCAAGGAAAACGGCGTTTACCAGGCGCAGCTGCAAAGCATCGACGATGCCGTGCTGCCCGAAGGCGATGTCACCGTTCGCGTCGAATGGTCCACGCTCAATTACAAGGATGGTTTGGCGATTACCGGCAAGTCGCCGGTCGTTCGGCGCTTTCCGATGGTACCGGGAATCGATTTTGCCGGCACCGTGATCGAGAGCTCGAGCCCGGCGTGGCAGGAAGGCGACCGCGTGGTCCTGAACGGCTGGGGCGTCGGCGAAACGCACTGCGGCGGTCTGGCCGAGGTCGCCCGCGTGAAGGGCGAATGGCTGGTGCCGCTGCCCAAGAGTTTTACTGCGTGCCAGGCGATGGCCATCGGTACCGCCGGCTACACCGCCATGCTCTGCGTCCTGGCGCTGGAGAAGCACGGCATAAAGCCGGCGGACGGCGAGATTCTGGTGACCGGCGCCAATGGCGGCGTCGGCAGCGTGGCCATCGCCCTGCTGGCAAAACTCGGCTACACGACCGTCGCCTCGACCGGGCGACCCGCCGAAGCCGAGCACCTCAAGGAACTCGGCGCCAGCTCGGTGATCGACCGCAACGAACTGTCCGCACCGGGCAAGCCGATCGGCAAGGAGCGCTGGGCCGGGGTGATCGACACCGTCGGCAGCCACACCCTGGCCAATGCCTGCGCTACCACCCGCTATCGCGGCGCGGTGGCGGCCTGCGGGCTGGCCGGAGGCATGGACTTCCCGGCGACGGTGGCCCCATTCATCCTGCGCGGTGTCACGCTCTACGGTATCGACAGCGTGATGGCGCCGCTGGCCGTTCGTCAGGAAGCCTGGGAGCGGCTTGGCCGCGATCTCGAAATCGCCCGGCTGGACGCGATCACGCGTGAAATCGGCCTCTCCGAAGCGATTGCCGTCGCCGCCGAGCTGCTCGAAGGCAAGGTGCGCGGGCGGGTGGTGGTGGACGTAAGCAGGTAACGCCAAGGAGATGCTTGGCCGGGGACTAGTGACTCTGGGCCAGTCGCTGCCTGCGGCGTTTGCTCGCAAGACGTCTAGCGCACTCCCTGGCAATGCCGGGATTCGCGGGCTCAGCCCAGGCTGCAAGCCGTCTGCCAGCCCCTGGACGCCAACCGCCGCAGGCCTCTTCCTCAATGCGTCACGAGCACTTTACCGCAGGGGCGGATCTAGCTCCCCACCTATCTCGGCGGCGAGATACGCCGACAGCAGCAGATATGTTGTAAGAGATCACGTGCTTGCGTCTGTCCCTGGCGCACTTCGAAGGGCCACAAAAAAACTCGGCGCACCGTGTTCGAAGCTCTTAGTCTCTTATCACTGAGATCT
>DPSD01000540.1 GCA_003538495.1 Accumulibacter sp. | reverse complement strand
CGCGAACGTCGGCTAACTGATCCGGAACCCGCCGCCCGGCTCCGTTTGTTGTCGGTCCAGGACTCGGCCAATGCGGCCATTGGCGATCTGGCTCAACTTCGTTTGCAATGTGGAGGTCAGCCGCCATAGGCCAGCAAGTCGGCTCGAACGACCGCTCGGCTGTTCAGGCTTCCGACGGATTCGACCCACAAGAGACCGTCGAGGTTTTTTTGCGCAATGACGGCAATGCAGCGGTATCGGTCGGTTGGTGTAAGATGCCGTTTGGCAGTTGCCCAGAAGCGGCCCTCCTGCTGCTGAGCCAAAGAAGTCATTCGTCGAACCCGATTTCTCGTAACAGCCGTTGGCCGGTAACTCGGAACCTTGCGAGTAATCCACCTGCGGCAGCGTTTGATTCTATTCGCATAATGTGACCCCGCCGGGACGATATCTGGGAGGATGTGTGACAATCTTTGTAAGTATCTCTGATGTGTGCGCAGCGGAAGCGCGCCAGAGCGGCCAGAGTGCCGCCCTGCTGAAACTTGCCGCTGAGGTGGAGCGGATTCAAAACATTGCCCACTTCGATCGCCACCAACCATTCCCGATCGTGAAGAAGGTGCTTGGCAAGACGTTCCGCCTATACGCGATCGAGCAGCTGCAGGATGAAACCGGCCACCGCGTGATCCGGTTTGCCCGCTTCTTGGCGAAGGGGCAGAACGAAAATTTCCATCGCCGGCTGAATGAGGAACGCTTCCGCGAAAGCTTTATCCAGGAGGGCGCCCTCAGCGCTACCGAAGTCGCCACGGTGATCGAACAACGCATAGCCGACGGGGTGGTCGGGCCTGCACCCGTTACAGACGACGAGGCGCGGTACCTCGATGTGGAGAGCACCACCCTTTATCAGAACGAGCCGAGCGTCTACGAAACTTCGGGATGGGTGGATATCCTGAAGTCGCCGTGGATGAACGAGTTTCGCCGTGGCCTCGCAGGAATCCTGCTGGAACTCGTTGACCAAGGCAAAAAGGAAGATCGGAGCGCCGCCACTCGCTACCCCGCCGACAAGAATCAGCGTGGCGTGCTTTACCGGCAGTTCTCCAACGGGCTGTTGCTCGTTGCCCCTGTCGGTTACGAGAAGGGGCCGCAGGAGGACGATCTGCGGCAGCAGTACGTGGAGGTATTCGAAGCGAACGAGGCGTTGGCCGAGGAAGATCTGCGCAAATTCTCGCTGCGCACCTACCCAGAGTTCGTGGTCTACGATGAGGGGCTCTGGGTCACGCTAGAGACGGCCGGAAAGGACGCGAACCTGTCCCTGTCTCCCGAGGAACTGGGACTGCTGCACACGCTGCTCACTCCCGGCGAGGCCCGCAATCCCTACCCCCTCTTCATCAACGGACGTCCCGGCTCAGGCAAGACGACGATCTTGCACTACCTGTTTGCCGAGCATCTGCACCACCACCTGACCGCTGCGGCCCCGCTACCGGACCCCCCGCTGTACCTAACTTACAGCACGTTGTTGACAAGCCGCGCGAAGGAGACCGTCTCAACAATTCTCGCCTGCGATTATAGGCGCATCGAGAACCCGCCGGACATGGACAGCCTCGTGGCGCAACAAATCTTCGGCCGCGCTTTCAAGGTGTTCCGCGACATGCTGCTGTCGCTGTTGACCCCGGAGGTGCGAACGCGGTTCAAGTCCGAGCTGTACGTGGATTTCCCGCGATTCCGGGCGCTTTGGATAAAAAGCTTCGCGCAGGGCGGCGGATGCCCGAGCGAACTGCGAAACGCCCCCGCACTGTCCTGGCACGCGATCCGGACCTTCATCAAGGGACGCTGCCCGGCGGATGGCGAGGAGGATGACTTCGGCCCGGACCGGTACGCGGAATTGCCAAAGCGCCAGAAGTCGATCGACGAGGGACTATTCCAGCAGATTTACGATGCCGTCTGGCGCGCTTGGTACAAGCGGCGCTGCGACAAGGACGGTCTTTGGGACGATCAAGACCTGACTATGGCAGTGCTGCGCCAAGATTCGCTGGCGCGCTTCCCAGCGATCGTCTGTGACGAGGCGCAGGACTTTACCGCGAACGAGCTGGCGGTCATTCTCAGGCTTTCAGTGTTCTCAGCGCGCGCGGTACCACACTATCTTCTAGGCAAGATTCCCTTTGCGTTCGCCGGCGACCCATTCCAGACACTCAACCCGACCGGGTTCAACTGGGAAAGCCTGTCCGACTGCTTCCGGGAAAACCTACTGCGGGAATTGGATCCTGACGGGCGCCATGCCTTGAAGGTGAATTTCCGCGAGCTGCAACTCAACTACCGTTCGGCTGAGCCGATCGTGCGTCTGTGCAACCTCATCCAGTTGCTGCGCGGAATCCTCTTCGAGGTCGGCGGCCTGAGGCCTCAGCAGACTTGGCGGAACGATGCGGCGCCTGACGTTGCCCTCTTTTGCATCGATGACGCCACAACCCGCGACCAGCTGCGCAGGCAGGCTGCAGAGTTGGTGTTCATCGTTCCGTCCCAAGATGAATCCGAGGCTGACTACATCAGGTCCGACAAGGCCCTTTCCGGCATCGCGACCGGGGGCACTCAAGCAATGCCAGACGTCTTTAACCCGATGCGAGCGAAAGGCATGGAGTTCGGGAGGGTAGTCATCTACAAGTTTGGGGATTGGTGCCTGAATCACTTGCGGGGTCTGCCCGAACTGCTGGCAAAGCCGGCCACCGTGCGAAACACGCAGGAAGGGCTGAGCTACGAATACTTTCTCAATCGCCTGTACGTCGGCCTGTCGCGCGCGCGTAGCCGGCTGCTGATTGTCGACACGCAGGACGGGATCGACAAGTTCTGGGGTTTTGCGCGGGGATATCAGCATGAGGATCTGATCTCACAGTACAAGTCGCGTGACACCGCGTGGTTGCCGAAGGATCTGGGGATTGCCATCCAAGGCGAGGCGGGGGCTTGGAAGGATAACGAGGCGGACGATCACGCGGATATTGGTCAGCAGTACCTCGAAAGAGGGGAGCAGGAACGAGACCCCTATCTGCTCGATCGCGCAGCCGCGCGCTTCGATCGGGTCCCTGACGAATCCAATGCATTACGCTCGCGCGCTTTGGCGTGCCACTTCCGCGAGGACTATGCTCAGGCTGGGCGCCTGTTCGCACGTATTCCAGATGTGGACATGGCGCTGAGGAACTTCTGGCTTGCCGGTGATTACGTGGCTTTCCTCAACATGGCGCGCAATCGCGGGCATGCGGGCGACCCCCGCTTCCACGCGGCACGTTACATGGAAAGCAAGCATCAGGAGGACGATGCGCGCACCTGCTTCAAGTCACTTCACGATATTCTGGCCAATCGGGGTGCCACGACGCCTGCGGCCGACAAGCGCCTGCGTGGCATTCTCGACCAGGCGCTCGCCAAGCTCTTGGCGCGCCTCGATGAGCATCCGAAAGATGCCCGAGCACAGGAAGATGCGCGAGATGACGCGGACCACCTAGAACGGGTTCAGAGCGCCCTGGAATGGACGCCTGCGGCATCGACGGGATATGTGGTTGTGCTGGCTCTGGCCGGGAAAAATGCGGAAGCTACAGCGGCGTGGAAGGTGGCGCGACGCGGTGAAGCCGAGGTGCCGGATGTGGTGGTGAAAGCACTGGCGCGGGAACTGCCGTTCCCGGAGAATCTTCCCTTCGTCCTCCGGCTGGGCGACGCTTCGCAACTTGCGGCTGCGGCAAAGTCGGGCGACTGGTCAAGGGTGCCATCGAAGATGGTGGCCGACATCGCAGCGGAATTATGGCGATCTTCACGCAATGATGAGTTCGAGGTGGTCGCGCTAGCGCAGCGGGGCACGAAGGCGTTTGCGGTCTTCGATGACCTTACGGCCGATGATCGGCTTCAGCCCGCGGTTCGCAGCTTGGCGACACGCCTAGTCACGCGCTTGGCAGAACTGGGAGATCTGCATGGCTATCTGGGGATATTGATGGCTCACCAGTTGCCTGATGTCGCGAAGGCAACGACCGCGTGGGTGGAATCCGCCGTCCGGGAAGCTCCCGAGGTGCATCGGGATGGCATCCGCGCCTTGGCGGCCAGCGGTATCGACTCGGATTCCATTGATGCCGGACTACGCGACCGGATCGAGCAGTACTTTGACGGCCTCATCAAGTCGAAGCACAAGGCTCTCCCCCTCGTATCCCCGTTCGAGGTTGGCGTTGTCCTCGAATTGTCCGGGAAATACAAGCTGATGCAGCAGTACTACGAGTTGGTGTTGAAGGCGCGCGACCGGACCACGGATCTTGAGATCGTGGGGTTCGCCCAGGAAAGGATCGTGTTCGCTCGGGTCGGGTTGGCGAACGTGACCAAGGATATGAAACTTCGGGCGCGGCTCGAAAAGGAGTACAAGAATTCGGCACGTGAATGGTCGATCGCCCTTTCGAACGTGCCTTTGCGGATCAACTTGCACTCATACCAGGCATGACAGCTCCAGTTACAAGGCGCGGCA
>DPSD01000534.1:486-3294 GCA_003538495.1 Accumulibacter sp. | reverse complement strand
CTGCCGACGCCGACTTACGCCCACCTGCCGGTGGTGACCAATGCGGCGGGCGAGAAGCTTTCGAAACAGACGCGGGCAAGCGCAGTCGACCCGGCGGCGGGCAGCGCGCTGCTATCGGCGGCGCTGCATTTCCTGGGCCACCCGGTGCCGGCGGAAATCAGTGCCGGACCGCTTGGCGACTTCTGGCGCTGGGCGATCGCCTCCTGGTCGATCGATCGCGTACCCGCGTTACGCGGCGTTTGTCCCGGCTAACGTTTGCCACCGTAACCGACGATACCGACCAGTACTCGCACCAGGTTGTAGCTGACCCAGCGCAGCAGGCGGGAAGGCCACGGCAAGCGCTTCCAGCTGTCGACCGGCAACTCGCGCGCACCATTCAGCATTGCCTGATCAAGACTCTGCCGCAGCGTTTCGGCAAACACTGGATCCTTGACGACGATGTTCGCCTCCCTGGCCAGCAACAGGCTGAAGGGGTCGATATTCGACGAGCCGACGGTTGCCCAGTGGCGGTCGATGACCGCCACCTTGGCATGCAGGAAACTGCGCCGGTACTCGAAAATGCGGATGCCGGCTCCCAGCAATCGGCCATAAAGCGCCTGCGTGGCATAGTGCAGCAGGCGGTATTCGATCCGCCCCTGCAGCAGGATGACCACCCGCACGCGACGTTTCGCGGCGCTCTGCAGCGCTTTCCGGAAGCGCCGCCCGGGCAGGAAATAGGCGCTGGCGAGAAGGATGTCCTCTTGCGCCGCGTCGATTGCCTCGAGGTAGGCCTCCTCGATGTCACGCCGGTGGAGAATGTTGTCGCGCACCAGAAAGGCCGCGGTCTGTTCGCCACGCGCTTCCGGGTCGATCGGCGAACTGCGCGTCAAGCGATAGCGGCGATTGAGCTTCGCCCACAGCACGATTTCCCACAGCCGGTGCTGCGCGTGTTGAATCGGCGTCAGTAGCGGCCCTTCGACGCGAACCGCATAGTCGTAGCGCGGCGGTATATGGTACGGGGTGTTGAGATCGTCGATGACGTTGATCCCGCCGACGAAAGCGATTTCGCCATCGATCGCCGCCAGCTTGCGGTGCAGACGGCGCAGTCGATGGCGCCGCAACTGAAAGCGGGCAATGTCGGGCCGGTAGATCATCGCCTGAACACCGGCCTCGACCAGCGCCGGTTCCAGGCGATCGGCAAACTCGCGGGCGCCGAAACCGTCCACCAGCACTCGTACCGTGACACCGCGGCGCGCGGCATTGCTCAGGGCCTCCGCGACCGCGCGGCCGGTGGCATCATCCTCGAAAATATAGCTTTCGAGGTGCACGTCACGTTGCGCCCCGTCAATCGCCCGGATCAGTTCCGGAAAGTACTCGGCGCCACTGTTCAACAGCGTCAGCCGGTTGCCCGATAAGAACTTAGCGGCCATCGGGACGGTGGCAACGCGCGCGGTACTTGATGACCATCATGCGCCAGGTTAACGTCAAAAAGCCTTCATGAAACGGCAGGTTGCTACGCGCGAAGGACTCGCCGTCGAGGTCGGCGAGGCAATGCGATATTTACAACAGTTCAGCGGCGCTCGTCCAGCCCTGTGCACGGCTGCGGCAGCACCAGACCGGTCACCCAGGCAGCAATCACAGCCAGCGAAGCAAGGCGCCAAACTCGGAGCGGTACTGCAGGGCTGGCTACTGCCGACGGGAGGTGTCCTTCGCAACCCTTGCGGTCGTCTGGCTGGCAAGGGACGGCCGGTATCGGATCGGCGCGTGCGGAGAACGAGCGGTGCGCGAGGGGGCCAGCACAACGGGCGCTTGCCCGGCGAGGACGCGCGGGGGAAAATACGCCGTCGCTGCCGTCGCGCGCTACCGGGCGGTCGCGGCGCCTGGCCAGGCGCCCGCCGCCGGATCAGGTGAGGCTTGATCCACGTCAAGGCCACCCGGCCGGGCCTGCTCTCTAATACGCGGTCTTCTTTCAGGGGCTGAACGATGTTTCGGATCTCCCAGTACATGCAGGAACTCGGTGCACCAAGGCAGCCCGGCCCGAAGCAGAACCCGCCGGCGCCGGTGGTGATCTGGAATCTCATCCGCCGCTGCAATCTGACCTGCAAGCACTGCTATTCGATTTCCGCCGACAAGGACTTCCCCGGCGAGTTGACGACTGACGAAATCTTTATCGTGATGGATGACCTCAAGCGCTTTCGCGTGCCGGTGCTGATTCTGTCCGGCGGCGAGCCCTTGTTGCGACCGGACATCTTTGCCATTGCGCAGCGGGCCAAAGCGATGGGCTTCTACGTCGGTTTGTCGTCGAACGGGACGCTGATCGACGCCTCGAACATCGAACACATCGCCGCGTGCGATTTCGACTACGTCGGCGTTTCGCTCGACGGCATCGGTGCAACGCACGACAAATTTCGGCGCATGGAAGGCGCCTTCGACGCCTCCTTGAAAGGCATCCGCCTCTGTCGCGACCTCGGCCTGAAGATCGGCGTTCGCTTCACGATGACCCAGGACAACGCGCATGACCTGCCACGGCTGCTCGAACTGGTCGAGGACGAGGCGATCGACCGCTTCTACTTCTCGCACCTCAACTATGCCGGCCGCGGCAACAAGAATCGCAAGGACGATGCGCAGCACAAACTGACTCGCTGGGCGATGGATCTGCTCTTTGACACCTGCTGGGAATACCAGCAGCGTGGTCTGCACAAGGAGTTCACCACCGGTAACAACGACGCCGATGGTGTCTACTTCCTGCACTGGGTGCAGAAGAAGTTTCCCGCCAAGGCGGCCAACATCCGCGCCCGGCTGGCGCAATGTCGGCGCCAGAGTGCCTGT
>DPSD01000534.1:0-246 GCA_003538495.1 Accumulibacter sp. | reverse complement strand
AGGCGGCCAACATCCGCGCCCGCCTGGCGCAGTGGGGCGGCAATTCGTCAGGCGTCAACGTGGCCAATATCGACAATCTCGGCAACGTCCATCCCGATACGATGTGGTGGCATTACAGCCTGGGCAACATTCGCGAGCGACCGTTTTCGGAAATCTGGATGGATCTTTCCGACCCGCTGATGGCCGGTCTCAAGCAGTCCCCACGCAGCGTCTCGGGACGCTGCGGCGATTGCCAGCACTTCGACA
>DPSD01000007.1 GCA_003538495.1 Accumulibacter sp. | reverse complement strand
CACCCCGCCCAGGAACCTCAAGTCAGCTCCGGCCCCAGCCCCAAAGGCATCGGCTGGCGTTACGCGGCCCCCTCCGAGGTGCCGCGCCAGATTCAGGAGGTACTGGTCGAGCCCTGGCTGCGCGATGCGCTGATTCGCCTGAACCCGGAGATTGCGGCCCAGCCCGATCGCGCCGACGAGGTGCTCTACAAGCTGCGCGCCATCGTGCTGTCGGTGCGCTCGGATGGCCTGATCCGGGCCAACGAGGAAATGACCGCCTGGATGCGCGGCGAGCGTTCCATGCCCTTCGGCCACAACAACGAGCATGTGCCAGTACGGTTGATCGACCTGGACGACCTGGCGCAGAACCAGTACATCGTCACCCAGCAGTACACCTACCGCGCCGGCCCCACTGAGCGCCGCGCCGATCTGGTGTTGCTGGTCAACGGTTTGCCGCTGGTGCTGATCGAGGCCAAGACACCGGTCAAGAAGTGCATCAGCTGGGTGGATGGCGCGGTGCAGGTGCACGACGATTACGAGAAGTTCGTGCCCGAGCTGTTCGTCTGCAACGTGTTCTCGGTAGCCACCGAGGGCAAGGCCTACCACTACGGCTCAATCGGGCTGCCGGTCAAGGATTGGGGGCCCTGGCATTTGGACGGTGGCGACGCTCAGCACCATCCGCTCAAGTCGCTCAAGCTGTCGGCCGAGAGCATGTTGCGGCCCCATGTGGTGCTGGACATCCTGGGCAGCTTCACCCTATTTGCGACCGACAAGAAAAAGCGCCGCATCAAGATCATCTGCCGCTATCAGCAATACGAGGCGGCCAACAAGCTAGTGGAGCGCGTGCTGGCGGGTTACCCCAAAAAGGGCCTGATCTGGCACTTCCAGGGCTCGGGAAAGTCGCTTCTGATGGTTTTCGCCGCGCAGAAGCTCCGCATGCACTCCGGGCTGAAGAACCCCACCGTGCTGATCGTGGTGGACCGGATCGATCTCGATACGCAAATCACCGTCACCTTTACCGGGGCGGACATCCCCAATCTTGAAAAGGCCGACACGCGCGAGAAGCTGAAGCAACTGCTCGCGCAGGATGTGCGCAAGATCATCATCACGACCATCTTCAAGTTTGGCGAGGCCACTGGCAGCCTGAACGACCGCAGCAACATCATCGCGCTGGTGGACGAAGCGCATCGCACCCAGGAAGGCGACCTGGGCCGCAAGATGCGCGAGGCGCTGCCCAACGCTTTCCTGTTCGGCCTGACCGGCACGCCGATCAATCGCGCCGACCGCAATACCTTCTATGCCTTTGGTGCCGACGAGGACGAAAAGGGCTACATGAGCCGCTACGGCTTCGAGGAATCGATCCGCGACGGCGCCACGCTGAAGCTGCACTTCGAGCCGCGTCTGATCGATCTGCACATCGACAAGGCTGCCCTCGATGCCGCCTACAAGGATCTGACCGGCGGCCTGTCGGACCTGGACAAGGACAACCTCGCGAAGACCGCCGCCAAGATGGCCGTGCTGGTCAAGACGCCCGAGCGCATACGCAAGGTGTGCGAGGACATCGTCGAGCACTTCCAGACCAAGGTGGAGCCCAACGGCTTCAAGGGCCAGATCGTCACCTTCGACCGGGAGTCGTGCCTGCTGTTCAAGGCCGAGCTGGACAAGCTGCTGCCGCCAGAAGCCACCGACATCGTCATGTCGGTGCAAGCCGCCGACAAGAGGGAGCACCCGGAGTACGCGGTCTACGACCGTTCGCGCGATGAGGAAGAACGGCTGCTCGACCGCTTCCGCGACCCGGCCGACCCGCTGAAGCTGATCATCGTTACCGCCAAGCTGCTGACCGGCTTTGACGCACCTATCCTGCAGGCGATGTACCTGGACAAGCCGCTGCGCGACCACACGCTGTTGCAGGCCATCTGCCGGGTGAATCGCACCTACTCCGAGCAGAAGACCCACGGACTGATCGTCGACTACCTCGGCATCTTCGATGACGTGGCGGCTGCACTGGAATTCGATGACCAGAGCGTCAGGCAAGTGGTCAGCAACATCCAGGAGCTGAAGGACAAGCTGCCGGAAGCGATGCAGAAGTGCCTGGCTTTCTTCCCTGGCCTTGACCGCACCCAGCAAGGCTACGAGGGCCTGATCGCCGCGCAGCAGTGCCTGCCCAACAACACGGTGCGCGACAACTTTGCTACCGAGTACAGCGTGCTCAACAAAATCTGGGAGGCGTTGTCACCCGACACCGTGCTGGGCCCCTTCGAGCAAGACTACAAGTGGCTGTCGCAGGTGTACCAGTCGGTGCAGCCATCCAGCGGCCACGGCAAGCTGATCTGGCATTCGCTGGGCGCCAAGACGATTGAGTTGATCCATCAGAACGTGCATGTGGATGCGGTGCGCGATGACCTGGATACCTTGGTGCTGGATGCTGATTTGTTGGAGGCGGTGCTCTCGAACCCTGATCCGAAGAAGGCCAAGGAGATCGAGATCAAATTGGTCCGCCGGCTGCGTAAGCACCTGGACAATCCCAAGTTCAAGCACCTATCCGAGCGTCTTGATGCACTCAAGGACCGCTTTGAGTCCGGCCAGATCCACAGCGTCGAATTCCTGAAGCAGTTGCTGGAGATTGCCAAGGAGACCTTGCAGGCCGAGAAAGAAGTGCCGCCCGAGGAAGACGAGGATCGTGGCAAGGCGGCGCTGACCGAGCTGTTCAACGAGGTCAAGACGGCCGAGACGCCCATCATGGTCGAACGGGTGGTCACGGATATCGACGAGATCGTGCGCCTGGTCCGCTTCCCCGGCTGGCAGGGCACGCTTGCTGGCGAGCGAGAGGTGAAGAAGGCGCTGCGCAAGGCTCTCTTCAAGTACAAGCTACACGCGGATGAGGAGCTGTTCGAGAAGGCCTACAGCTACATCCGGCAGTATTACTGAAAACCAAGCATGAAAGCAGAAGACGCGCTGGTCACAAATCTATTGGAGGGTGCGAACCCTCCACCGATTCCGATTGGACGTTTGCCAGCATAACCAGTGATTCGCCAGTAGCGTTGAAAAGC
>DPSD01000747.1:2231-6548 GCA_003538495.1 Accumulibacter sp. | reverse complement strand
GCGCAGCGTCGGCCAGCCGAGAATGACCCCGAAGGTCGCCGCCATGCCGCCGGCGACCGGCAGCGCCTGCCAGAAGCCCCAGCCGAACTGGGTTGCCAGGATGGCGTAGGTGTAGGCGCCGACGGCGTAGAAAGCGACGTATCCGAGATCGAGCAAACCCGCCAGCCCGACCACCACGTTCAGCCCCCAGCCGAGCATCACGTAGATCAGCACGGTCGTTGCGGTGTCGACGACGTAGCGGTTGTCGGAGAAAATGATCGGCAAGGCCACGGCGATCCCCAGCGCCGCCCAGCCGACCCAGGTCAATAGCGGACTGCCAGCCCGCCCGCCGACCGGTGCCACGGCGGCTTCGGCCCGCTCGCGCGTCAGCTGGCGCGCCTTGAACTGGTCGATGCCGTAGCGCAGGATCAGCCGGCCGGCAAAGGCAACGGCGACGAAGGCGAACAGCGTTGGCCAGCGGGTAGCGACACGCAGGGCGCCGCCCTGATCGACGGTCGTCAGGCCGATCATCGGAATGCCCAGCAGCAGGGCAATGAAGGCGACCGCGGCGGCGTCCTTGAGACGCGTCGCGGGCGAAAGGCTGTGCGGGGCGAGGACAAAGGTAGCCATCAGACTTTCTCCACTTCAGGACGGCCGAGCAGGCCGGAAGGGCGGAACATCAGCACCAGGATCAGGATGCTGAATGTCGCCACGTCCTTGTATTCGGCCGATAGGTAGGCAGCCCAGAAGGCTTCGATCAGGCCGATCAACAGGCCGCCGAGCATCGCCCCCGGCAGCGAGCCAATGCCGCCGAGGACGGCAGCGGTGAACGCCTTGATACCGGCCACGAAGCCGATGAAGAAATCGACCACCCCGTAATAGACGGTGACCATCACCCCGGCGACCGCGGCGAGCGCCGCGCCAAGCATGAAGGTCAGCGAAATCGTCCGGTCGACATTGATCCCGAGCAGGGCGGTCATCGTCCGATCCTGCTCGCACGAGCGTTGCTGTCGCCCGAAGGAGGTCTTGGTAATCAGGTAAGTGAAGCAGGCCATCAGCGTCACGGTGACGAAAACGATGAGGATTTGCGTGTAGGCCAGCCGGACGGTGAAACCGTCGACGGTCATCAGGTCGATGCCGCCGACCAGCACCGGCGGGATCGGCTTGACGCGCGCGCCCTGCGTCAGTTGCACCATGTTCTGCAGGAAGATCGACATGCCGATCGCCGAGATCAGCGGTGCCAGACGCGTCGCCCCGCGCAGCGGCCGGTAAGCGATGCGCTCGACCGCCCAGCCATAGACCGAGGTAAACAGGACGGCGACGATCAGTACCAGCAGCAGCGCCAGCGGCACCGAACTGATGGCGAAAGATGCCAGAATGGTGAATACCGTGACGGCGATGAAGGCGCTGACCATGTAGATATCGCCGTGCGCGAAGTTGATCATCCCGATGATCCCGTAGACCATCGTGTAGCCGATCGCGATCAGGCCGTAGACGGCGCCCAGTGTCAGGCCGTTGATCAATTGCTGAAGTGCAAGTGCCATCGCCTTCCTCCTTCGCTGCTTGCGCAAAATGCGCTGATTTTTCTGGTGGCGCCAGCTTGCAACGCCGCTGCCGGAGCTTTTTCTCGTCTTGCTCGTTGGCCCAGCCCGATGGAGGTCGGGTCAGGCCGCCAAGGGTAAGTCAACACCGTTTTGCCAGCAACGTCGGGTCACCCTGCGCCAGCCCTAGCCTGTTTTCCGCTGCTCCGGGTTCCACCGCATGCCACGCGGCGAGGTCAATCATCACCCGCATCGAGCGCCATCAGGCTGGCATTGCCGCCGGCGGCGGTGGTGTCGACCGACAGCGTGCGTTCGCTGGCGAAGCGGTAGAGGTAATGCGGGCCACCGGCTTTCGGGCCGGTGCCTGACAGCCCTTCGCCACCAAATGGCTGGACGCCGACCACCGCGCCAATGACGTTGCGGTTGACGTAGGTGTTGCCGACGTGCAGGCGCGAGGTGATCCGACGGATGGTCTCCTCGATGCGGCTGTGGATGCCCAGCGTCAGGCCGTAGCCGGTGTTGGCGATGGCCTCGCAGACTTTGTCGAGGTCCTCGCCGCGCCAGCGGATGACGTGCAGGATCGGGCCGAAGACTTCGCGTTCGAGACGCGACAGGCTGTCGATCTCGTAGGCGCGCGGCGCGAAGAAAGTGCCGTGGCTGGTCGCCTGCTCGTCGAGCGGGCAGGCGTGGATCGGCGTCGCGAAACTGTCCAGCCAGCTGGAGTGGGCCACCAGCACCTTGCGGGCGGCTTCGTCGATCACCGGTCCAACGTCGGTGCGCAGGTCGGCGGGGTCGCCGATGCGCAGTTCCTGCATCGCGCCGGCGAGCATGCTGCTGACCCGGTCGGCGATGTCGGCCTGGACAAACAGCACGCGCAGCGCCGAGCAGCGCTGCCCGGCGGAGTTGAAGGCCGAGGCGACGACGTCGCGGACGATCTGCTCGGGCAGCGCCGATGAATCGGCGATCAGCGCGTTCTGGCCGCCGGTTTCGGCGATCAGCGGCACCAGCGGGCCGTCCTTGCCGGCCAGCGTCCGGGCGATGATCCGGGCGACCTCGGTGGAACCGGTGAAGGCGACGCCGGCGCATTCGCGGGCAGCGACCATCGCCGCGCCGACTCGGCCATCGCCAGGCAGGAAAGCGAGCGCCCCGACCGGGATGCCGGCGCCGTGCATCAGGCTGACCGCCAGCGCCGCGACCAGGGGCGTTTGTTCGGCCGGTTTGGCCAGCACGGTGTTGCCGGCCGCCAGCGCGGCGGCGACCTGGCCGACGAAAATGGCCAGCGGGAAGTTCCACGGGCTGATGCAGACGAAAACGCCGCGGCCGTGCAGCGACAGGCAGTTGCGCTCGCCGGTCGGACCCGGCAGTTCGATGACTTCGGAGAACTTCTCTTTCGCTTGCGCCGCGTAGTAGCGGCAGAAGTCGATCGCTTCACGCACTTCCGAGACGGCGTCGGCCTGCGTCCGCCCGCCTTCGCGAACGATCAGCGCGACCAGTTCTGGAAGGCGCCCCTGCATCGCGTCGGCGGCGCGGTCGAGGGCGGCAGCGCGGACGCTCGCGGGCGTCGCTTCCCAGGCCGGGAAGGCCGCCTGGGCGACCGCCAGCGCCGCATTGACGTCGGCGGTGCTGGCCTCGATGACCTGGCCGACGACCTCGCGCTGGTCCGCCGGCGAGCAGACCGGCCGGCTGCTGGCGCCTGAACCCTGTTTGCCGGCGATTAGCGGCGCCGCCAGGTAGCTGACGTGGGTGCTCTGTTTGATCGCGCTGCGCAGGTCTTCGAGCGTGGCTTTGTCGTTCATGTCCAGTCCTTCACTATTGCTGCGCTCGGCACCGAAGAGGTCGCGCGGCAGCGGGATGCGTGTTTGGCGTTTGACCGCCAGCGCGGCCAGTCTCTCGACGGGGTCGGCGATCAGGGCGTCGATCGGCAGGTCGGCGTCGGCGATGCGATTGACGAACGACGAATTGGCGCCGTTCTCGAGCAGGCGGCGGACCAGGTAGGCGAGCAGGTCTTCGTGGCTGCCGACCGGCGCATAGACCCGGCAGGCGCGCCCCAGCTTGTCTTTGCCGACGATCTGGTCGTACAGCTCTTCGCCCATCCCGTGCAGCCGCTGGTATTCCCATTCGTCGCTGCCGCCGGCGCTGATTGCCAGTTCGGCGACCGCCGCCAGGGTATGCGCGTTATGCGTCGCAAACGCCGGGTAGAAAGCCTGCGGGTCGGCGAAGAGGCGTCTGGCGCAGGCCAGATACGAGACGTCGCTGCTCACCTTGCGGGTGAATACCGGGTAATCGGCGAGGCCGCGCTCCTGCGCCATCTTGATCTCCGCGTCCCAGTAGGCGCCCTTGCACAGGCGCACCAGCAGCCGCCGCTTGCCGCGATGGGCGACGTCGGCGAGCCAGTCGATGACCGGCAGGGCGCGCTTCTGGTAGGCCTGCACGGCCAGTCCGAGGCCGTTCCAGCCGACCAGTTCGTGGTCGATGGCCAGCGCCTCGATCAGGTCCAGCGAAATCTCCAGCCGGTCGGCTTCCTCGGCGTCGATCGTCAGGCCGACGTTGCGCGCCTTGGCCCGCACCGCCAGCGCCTTGATCGCCGGCAGCAGTTCGCGGCGCACGCGATCCTCGTTGGCGACCTCGTAGCGCGGGTGCAGCGCCGAGAGCTTGATCGAAATCGACGGCGCGATGAACGGTGGCTGGCCGGCGGCCGCGTCGCCGATGGCGGCGATCGCCTTGCTGTAGGAGTCGAAGTAGCGCAGCGCGTCGGCGCTGGTCCGGGCCGATTCGCCGAGCATGTCGTAGGAGTGGC
>DPSD01000747.1:0-1985 GCA_003538495.1 Accumulibacter sp. | reverse complement strand
AGGAGTGGCGGTAGCCGGCCTTCTCGGCGCTGCGCGCGCGCTCCAGCGCCTCGTTGATGTTGCGTCCCATGACAAACTGCTTGCCAAGGATGCGCATCGCGGTGATTACCGCCTGGCGGATGACCGGTTCGCCGGTACGCGCCACCAGACGTTTGAGGGTGCCGCTCAGGTTGCGGTCGGCGGTATCGAGATTGACGATGCGGCCGGTGAGCATCAGCGCCCAGGTGCCGGCGTTCACGAAGGTGCTGTGCGAGGTGCCCAGGCGCTTCTGCCACTCGGTGTTGCCGATCTTGTCACGGATCAGGCGATCGACGGTATCGGCGTCGGGAATCCGCAGCAGCGCTTCGGCGAGGCACATCAGTACCACGCCCTCGCGCGAGGAGAGGTCGTAAGTGGTCAGGAAGGCATCGATGCCGCCGGTTTTCAGGCGGCGGTCGCGGACGGTCTGGACCAGCGGTGTCGCCCGGTCGCGGATGCCCTGCTGTTCGGAATGGGTGAAACGCGCCTGCGCGATCAACTCCTCGACGATGCGGTCTTCGTCGATCCGGTGATAGTCACGCAGACGCTGGCGCAATGCTTGGGTAGTGGCCACGCTCATCCTGCCTTCCAGTCGATTCGATCCGGCCCGCCGGGTGCCGCTCTGGCTGGCCGAAATGCCCGGCGTCTGGCGGCCGCCGAGCGATGTTCTCAGTCGAGGCAAGAACCGGCCAGCTGCCTCGCGGTACGTGCCGGAGCCGCTCTTCCGGCTCCGGGATTAATGTTCCCGGCAGGCTGTCGCCGCCGGGCGTGCCTACGCTTACTTGGTCACGTAGTCGTACTTGCCGCCTTTCCACTGATAGACCTTGAAGCCGGGCAGTTTGTTGTCGCCCTTGGCGTCGAAGGTCAGCTTGCCGATCACCGTTTCGAAGCTGCCGTCGCGCAGCGCCTTTTCCATGTCCTTGTACTTGGTGCTCTTGGCCGCGGTGGCAGCTTCAGCGAACAACTGCATGGCGGCGTAGGCGTACATCACGTAGCCCTCTGGCTCGACCTTGGCGTCACGGAATTTCTTGACGATGCTGGCCGCCGCGGGGTTCTTGCGCGGGTCCGGGGAGAACGTGAACAGCACGTTGTCGGCGGCCGGTCCGGCAGCGGTGACCAGTTCGGAGTTGGTCATCGTGTCGCCGCCCATCACCGTCAGTTTCAGGCCGGCCTGCTGCGCCTGCCGCAGGATCAGCGCCACTTCGGTGTGGTAGCCGCCGAAGGCCATCACTTCAACACCGGCCGACTTGAGCTTGCTGACCAGTCCGGAATAGTCCTTTTCGCCGGCGGTGATCGACTCGCGCAGCGTCGGCTTGACGCCCTTGGCCTCCATCGCCTTGGCAATTTCGTCGGCGAGGCCCTTGCCGTAGGCGCTCTTGTCGTCGACCACGGCGATCTTCTTGCCCTTGAAATGCTCGGCCAGGAAATCGCCGGCGACCAGGCCCTGCTGGTCGTCGCGACCCATGATCCGGAAGACGTTCTTGAGACCGCGCTCGGTCACCTGCGGGTTGGTCGACACGGTGGCCATCGGGATCTGCGCCTCGTTGTAGACGTCCGAGGCAGGGATCGTCGAACTCGAACACCAGTGGCCGTGCATGAAGACGATCTTCTTGTTGACCATCGTGTTGGCAACTGAAACGGCCTGCTTCGGGTCGCATGCGTCGTCGCCGACTTCAAGCTGCAGCTTCTGGCCGAGCACGCCACCCTTGGCGTTGATGTCGGCGATCGCCATCTCGGCGCCCTTGCGGATCTGGTCTCCCGCCGACGCGTACTGACCGGTCATCGGTCCGGCGATGGCCACCAAAATGTCGGCGCTGGCGTTGCCGCCAGCCAGGGCCAGCAGGCTGAAGCCGGCCATCAGGATCTGTTTTCTCATTTGTTTCCTCCTTTGCTACGGTGCTCATTAAGGTAATTGACAAGTGACGCACCCGCTTCGAGCACATGTGCCCGAGTGAGTTCTGCCGCCG
>DPSD01000746.1 GCA_003538495.1 Accumulibacter sp. | reverse complement strand
AAGACCCCCATTTCCGTGCGCGACAACCCGGATGTCGCCGGCCGCTATCTCATTAACCACGGCGCCCGTCGCGCCCGCGCATCAAGGCTCGCCGATAAGACGACCATTCCAGCGTTTGTCGACAACGACTACAACGAGGGAGCCAGGGTCATCGACGATCGCATGGCACGCGAAAGCAACGCCCGGGGAATAGGCCAGCGCCAGGTCCAGTTGGTTGGTCAGTCCCTTCGTCGGCTGGACAGCCACCTTGCCCGGCGTCGGGTAGCGGTGGTACTCCAGAGCCGCCTCGCGAAGATCGGTCTGGGGCAGATCCTTTTTCATTGTGGCTCCTGACGCAGTGTTCATCAAAATGAAGCGCGTCACTTTATCCGACTCACGCGGTTTACACAAAACAGATGTTCCATTCATATCCGACGATGGGGTGCCAGGAGGCACCGGGAATTCGCCAGCCAAAGGACTTCGGCCAATGCCTGCTGGCGAAGCGGAGTGCGACGGGCCCGGGGTGGCGAGAAATGACCAGCGCGCGAGCAGCGAGCGATTCGGCCGTGGCCGGGGTAAAATGATGCCAGCACGCGCCAGCCGTCATGTCATGTGGCTGTCTTCGCCTGCAGCGTGCGGTTGCCTTGAATGGGAGAAGAGGAATGGGTCAAACCACCACCAGTAAGCTTCGTGCCGTCGCTCTTGTCGGGCACGGCGCGGCCGGCAAGACGACGCTTGCCGAAACCCTGCTTGCCGCCGCTGGGGCCATCAGCAGCCGCGGGTCCGTCGAGAAAGGCAATACGGTTTGCGACTTCGATCCACAGGAGAAGGAATTCGGACACTCGCTGAATTCGGCGCTGGCGGGCTTTTCGTGGGACGACGCGCAGATCCAGCTGATCGACACGCCGGGCTTTCCCGATTTTTCGGGGCAGGCGATCGCCGCGCTGGCTGCAGTCGACACCGCGCTGGTGGTGATCAACGCGCAAAACGGCATCGAGCTGGTCAGCGAGCGGATGATGCGGCTGGCAGCTGCCCGCGGCGTCTGCAGGATGATCGTGATCAACAAGATCGATGCCGACAATGTCAACCTGCCGGCGCTGGTCGGCGAAATCCGCGAGCGCTTCGGTGCCGAATGCATGTTGCTCGACCTGCCGGTTCAGCACGGCAGTGAAGTCGTCGAATTGCTCGGGCACGACAGCGGCGACAGCGACTTCGCGTCGGTGGCAGAGGCGCACCGCGCGCTGATCGATCAGATCGTCGAGGAAGACGAAGACCTGCTGGCGCGCTATCTTGACGAAGGCATCGATCCGAGTCCCGATGAACTGCATCTGCCGTTCGAGAAAGCACTGCGCTCGGGCCACCTGATTCCGATCCTGTTCGTCTCGGCGAAGACCGGCGCCGGCATCCCGCAATTGCTGGACGTTCTCGCCAGGCTGGCGCCGAATCCGGCCGAGGGCAATCCGCCGCCGTTCTACCGCGGCGGGCCCGATGGACCCGGCGAGGCCTTTCGGGCCGACCCCGACCCGCAGAAACATGTTCTGGCACACGTCTTCAAGATCGTCAGCGATCCGTTCATCGGCAAGGTCGGTGTTTTTCGCGTCCATCAGGGGACGATCAGGAAGGACTCGCAACTCTTCGTCGGCGACGCCAAGCGACCGTTCAAGGTCGGCCATATCTACCGGCTGCAGGGCAAGGAATACCTCGAGGCGGAAACGCTGGTCCCTGGCGACCTGGGAGCGATGGCCAAGGTCGAGGAAATCGAGTTCGACTGTGTATTGCACGATTCGCACGATGAAGACCATATCCACCTGAAACCGCTCGAATTCCCGCAGCCGATGCAGGGTCTGGCGGTCCATGCCCGGCGCAAGGCCGACGAGCAGCGCCTGTTCGAGATCCTCCGCAAGCTGGAGGTGGAAGACCCCTGCTTCATCATCGAACGCCACCCGACAACCAACGAGACGGTGATTCGCGGGATCGGAGAAATGCATCTGCGCGCCAAGCTGGCGCGCCTGGCGCAGCAGTACAAGCTGGAACTCGATACCACCCCGCCGCGGATTGCTTATCGCGAAGCGATTACCGGTTCGGCCGAGGGTCACTGCCGGCACAAGAAGCAAAGTGGCGGCGCCGGCCAGTTCGGCGAGGTCGCGCTGCGCGTCGAGCCCCTCGAGCGTGGAGCCGGCTTCGAGTTTGTCGATATCGTCAAGGGTGGCGTCATTCCCGGCGTGTTCATGGCTTCGGTTGAAAAAGGCGTTCGGCAGGCGCTTGCCGACGGCGTCGTCGCCGGTTTCCCGGTACAGGACTTGCGCGTCACTGTTCATGACGGCAAGTCGCATCCGGTCGACGGCAAGGATATCGCTTTCATGACCGCCGCCCGCAAAGCCACCGTCGACGCCATTCGCGCCGCCAGGCCGATCATTCTCGAACCGGTGGTCGACATCGAGATCCTCGCGCCGGACGCCATGACCGGTGATCTCACCGGCGACCTGTCGAGCAAACGCGGCCATCTCACCGGCACCCAGCCGCGGGGCCCCGGGGTGATGGCGATCAGTGGCGAGGTCCCGCTGGCGGAACTCGATGGCTATCAGTCGCGCCTGAAGTCGCTGACCGGCGGACAGGGCTCGTACAGCATTGCTTTCTCGCACTACGCGCAGGTGCCGCCAGCGACGCAGCAGCAACTGGTAGCGCAGCACCAGGTCGTCGAAGAGGAGTAGTGGCCAGCGACCAGCGAGGAGCAAGGAACTCGCTAACCGTGAGCGGTACGCTCAAGGTCTCCGACTGGTTCTTGCCGCTGGCTCGCCGGCTGCTGTACTTCTGGGTACGGACCACGGTTTTCCCGGAGACGGTGGATGAACTGGGCCTCGATCCGGCGAAACCGGTCTGTTACGTTCTGCAGGACCGACACCTCTCGAACCTGCTGGTGCTCTTCGAAGAGTCGCGGCGAGCCGAGTTGCCGCTTGCCGAGGCGCCACTTGCGGTCGGCGGGCAGCGCCTGCCGCGCTCGTTCTTCTTTCTGAATCGCGACCGCAGCCCTGCTGGCAGGGCGCGCGACGGCAACGCTCAGTCGGCGTCGCTGGTGGCGCTGGTCCGCGAAACGCTTGCCGACCAGCGCGTTGAATTGCCGTTCGACGTACAGTTGGTCCCGGTGCTGATCCTCTGGGGGCGCGCGCCGGGCAAGCAGGACTCGATCCTCAGGGCGCTGTTCGCCGAAACCTGGCGCCCGCCAGGTACCTGGCGGCAACTGCTGGCGATCGTGTTGCACGGTCGCAATGTCCTGGTGCGCTACAGCGCTCCGATCTCGCTGCGCAAGCTGCTGCACGAAGGCATCGGCGAGGAGCAGGCACTGCGCAAGCTGTCGCGCGTCTTGCGCGTTCACTTTCGCCGCCAGCGCCAGATGGCCATCGGCCCTGATCTATCGCACCGGAACACCCAGGTCGGCGCGGTGCTCGCTGGCGAGCGGGTACGCGTGGCCATCGCCAGCGAGGCCGCGGCACGCGGCATCTCGATCGAGGAAGCGCGGGAGAGCGCCGGCCGTTTTGCACTCGAGATTGCTTCCGATTACTCATACGGAGCGGTGCGTGCCCTGGAGCTGCTCCTGACCTGGTTGTGGCTGCGGCTTTACGACGGTATCGAAGTGCACAACATCGACGCCCTGACGCGCATCGCCCCGGGGCACGAGATGGTGTATGTCCCGTGCCACCGTAGCCACATCGACTACCTGCTGCTGTCGTATCTCATCCACCGCCACGGGCTGACGCCGCCGCACATCGCCGCCGGCGCCAACCTCAACTTGCCGGTGGTCGGCGCCCTGCTGCGCCGCTGTGGCGCTTTTTTCCTGCGCCGCAGCTTCAAGGGCGAACCCCTCTATGCGGCGGTGTTCGACGAATACCTGCATCTGATTCTCGCCCGCGGCTTCCCGCTTGAGTACTTCATCGAAGGCGGGCGCAGCCGCAGCGGCAGGATGTTGGCGCCCAAGGCCGGCATTCTCGGGATGACGGTGCAGAGCTTCATTCGGGAGCACAGGCGGCCGCTGGTCTTCGTGCCGGTCTATATCGGCTACGAGAAGGTGCTCGAGGGGCGAAGCTACCTCGCCGAGCTGACCGGCAAACCCAAGCAGAGCGAATCCCTGTGGGGCGTCCTGAAGAGTGTCCGGAGCATCAAGCGGGTCTTTGGCAAGGTCCACGTCAACATCGGCGAACCGCTGGCTCTGGCCGCATTTCTTGACGTCCGGTACCCGAGCTGGCGCGACGCCGACGCCGACTGCCCTTCGCCGGGGTCGCGAAGCGTAACGCGCAGCGCCGCCGTTGAATTGGCCAAACGGATCAATGAGGCGGCGGTGGTCAATCCGGTCAACCTGATTGCCCTGGCCCTGCTGGCGACGCCGAAGCACACCGCCGACGAGCAAGCGCTGCAGCGGATGATCGAGCACTACCAGGCGCTCCTCCGCGATGCCTCCTATGCACCGACCAGCATCGCCTGCGCGCTCGATGCGCCGGCGATCGTGGCCTACGCCGAGCGGCTGGCGATCGTCGAGCGCTTCGCCGATCCCCTGGGTGATTTGATTCGGGTGCCCGCCAGACAGGCTCCCCTGCTCGCTTACTTTCGCAACAATGTTTTGCACCTGTTTGCGCTGCCGGCGGTGATTGCCTGCCTGTTGAGCCACAACCGCCGCCTTGACGACGGCCGCGTGACACAGGCGGTGCGCGGCATCTACGGCTTGATGCGGGCCGAACTGTTCCTGCGCTGGCCGGTTGAGGAGTTGCCGGCAGCCAGCGCAGCAGTCGTTCGCGTGCTTCTCGCGCGCGGTCTGCTGCGTCGTCCGGACGCATCGGACGGGCTCGCCGCGCCCGAGCCGGTCAGTCCGGAATTTGCCGAGTTGAACCTGCTCGGCGAGAGCATTCGCCCGTTGCTGGAGCGGCACTTCCTGACCCTGGCGCTGCTCGAGCAGCAGGGGAGCGGCCGCCTGACCCGTCAGGCGCTGGAAGACAACTGCCACCGGCTGGCCCAGCGGCTGGCGCTACTGTACGACTTCAACAGCGCTGAATTCGCCGAAAAAGCGACTTTTTCGGCAATCATTGCCAAGCTGATGGAAGCCGAATTCCTGTGCGAGGACGAAGCCGGTCGGCTGCATTTCGACGATCGCCTGATGGCGCCGCTGGCCGACGCGGAACTGGTGCTGGCGTCTGCGGCAAGGCAGGCGATCCGGCGCATGGCGGGCAGCAGCGTGGCCGTCCAGCTGGCGGCGGCACCCTGAGATAACGCCCGACTCAGGCCCGCGGGCCGTTGCCCCGCCGCGCGGCCTGTTCGATGCGCTGCTTCTCGGCAAACACCTTGTTCGCATAACCGGCTTCGGGGTCGGTTGGCGAGCCACCATAATGCTGCAGGCCACCGGTCAAGCTGCCACGCCAACGGATCGCCTCCTCGAGGACATGGACGCCGACCCGGATGTTGGTCACCGGGTCCAGAAAGGGCTGCTCGCCAGCGCCTTCCGGAACCTTGTCGAGGTGGATATCCGGCATCACCTGCATCAGGCCCTTGGCCCCTACCGGGCTTTCGGCGAAGGGATTGAACCGCGACTCGATGCCGATGATGGCAATGATCAGCAAGGGATCGAGACGACTTTCCCGGCCGACGCTCTGCGCAGCCTCGAAGATCGGCACCAGCGCCTCCGGGGCAACGCGGTAGCGACGCGACACATAGTCGAGGGCGCGCTTCAACGATGGGCGGAGTGTTTCGGAAGCGGGTTCGACCACTGGCGAAGCGTTGGCGGGTTCCACCACCAACGCTTCGGGGGCTTCTGACGATTCCTCGGCCTTGGTGAATGCCACCAGCGCAGCCGTCAGCCTGCCGGCACTGATGTTGCCACTGAAGGCTGGCTTGACGATGCTCAGAACGAGCATCAGGGTAACGATGATCAAGCCGTATTGAATGAAACTGGAAGTCGCGTCGCTACGACGCGCCCTTGTATTCCTGAGCAAAATGGTTGCAGACATGCTCTCTCCTTCACTTTGGTCATCGGCCCAAAATGCGAGGGACCGACGATGGACGGTTACAGGCGGGTGCAAAGCCTCTACATAGGGGGGAACAGGTACCCTGAGGCCGGGACTCCGTGCGCTTTCAGATACCGCGAACAGAGGGGCGAGGATGAAGCTTGACAGCTGAAATAAGGTTGATTTCGTTTCAACAGGAGCCGGACTCTAGGGTCTATCAAGGCGTTGGTCAACCGCTTCAGCGAAACGGACTCCTGGCGGCGCGCCGCACTTCTGCTCGCGAGGCCTGGTGTTTCAACCCCCCCTGCGAACTCTGTCGTTGGCCCTGAAAGCCTTGCGCCAAGGGCGATACGGCCGGATCCAAGGGGAATCCAGATGGCCTGGTTCGGGAACAATAAGTTGCGGGGAAAAGTGTTGCGCCAGTACAACAAATAGTGCGTCATCGCCCCCCGAAAAAGCGCTCTGGCGGGCGAAATGGGCGGCGGCGCGAGACGCCTAGCCAGCGCTTCGCGGCCGCTGTGCAGCGCCCACGGCGCACTGCGGCACGCTCCATGGTCTATATAATGCTGCTACCAGCCGCCGGGCAGCCGGCTGCTTGCCTGATCACACTTTCGCCCCGCATGGACATCGCCCTACTGGTATTTCTCATTCTGCTCAACGGCGCCCTGGCGATGTCGGAAATCGCGGTTGTTTCGTCACGGCAGTCGCGTCTGCAGAAGCTGGCCGACGACGGCAACGCGGGCGCCCGCTCGGCGCTGGGGATCAGCCGCGAGCCAGCGAACTTCCTGTCTACGATCCAGGTTGGGATTACCACCGTCGGCATTCTGAGCGGCGCCATTGGCGAGGCGACGCTGGCGGTGCCGCTGGCCGGCTGGTTGGCCTCCTTCTCACCGCTGGCGCCCTATGCGCAGGGTCTCGCGCTGACCCTGGTGGTGGTCGGGCTGACCTATTTCGCTGTCGTAGTCGGTGAGCTGGTACCGAAGCGCCTGGGCCTGCTGGCGCCCGAACGAGTTGCCGCACTGGTCGCCCGTCCGCTGGACCTGCTCGCAGCCCTGGCACGGCCACTGGTCTGGCTGCTTTCGTCGTCGTCCAGCCTGTTCCTGCGCCTGCTCGGTGCGCCGCGCGCGCAGGGGTCGTCAGTGACCGACGAGGAAATCAAGCTGCTGATGGGCCAGGGCGCCATGGCCGGCACCTTCCACGCCAGCGAGCAGGACATCGTTTCCAATGTCCTGCGCCTCGATCAGCAGCACATCCGCGAGATCATGACCCACCGCAAGGATATCTACCTGCTGGATCTCAACGACAGCGAAGCGGCAATTCGCGACTGCCTGGCGGCGAGCCCGTTCAAACGTATCGTCGTCTGCCGCGATGGGCTTGAGCAGATAGTTGGTGTCTTGCGAACCGGAGATCTGCTGAAGGGTGCGTTGCTGGGCGAGGCCTTGTCGATCGAGGCCTTCGTCAGGCCAGCGCTCTACGTGCCGGCGAGCGTGACCACCACCCAGCTGCTGGAAACCTTCCGCCGCGCGCGGCAGCAGTGCGCGCTGATGGTCGATGAATACGGCGAGCTGCAAGGCCTGGTCACCCTCACTGACGTGCTGACTTCGATCGTCGGTGATCTGCCGGTCTACGATACCCCCGAAGTCCAGGAAATCGTCGTTCGCGAGGACGGGTCATGGCTGGTCGATGGTGCGGTCTCCATCGAGCGCCTGCGGACCGTCCTCGGGTTCAGTGGCGTTCTTCCCGGCGAGGACGAGAAGACGTTCCACACGCTGGGCGGCCTGATGATGTACCTGCTCGGTCGTATCCCCGTTCCATCCGATCACTTCGAACTCGCCGGGTTACGCTTCGAAGTCGTCGACATGGACCACAACCGAGTCGATAAGGTCTTGATTTCGCAAACGATCAAACCGCCACAGGTAGCCACGGGAAGAGCTTCCTGAAGTCGCCGGCGCGAAAGGTCTGACTTGACCCCGCCGCGGGGCGGCGATCAGCCGATGTAGCGCGTTGGATCGGCGACGCCGGCAGCGACGAATCCCTCCCGCCGCAGGCGGCACGAGTCGCAGACCCCGCAGGCGCGGCCAAGGTTGTCGGCCTGGTAGCACGAAACAGTGAGACCGAAGTCCACCCCGAGTTCGGCGCCACGCCGGATGATCTGCGCCTTGCCAAGGTTGATCAGTGGCGCGTGAATGCGCAGGCAGCCGCCTTCGACCGCGGCTTTGGTGGCGACGTTGGCCATTCTTTCGAATGCCTCGATGAACTCGGGCCGACAATCGGGATAGCCGGAGTAGTCGACGGCATTGACCCCGACAAAGATGTCGCTGCTGGCCAGCACCTCGGCCCAGGCCAGGGCCAGCGAGAGCATGATGGTATTGCGCGCCGGCACGTAAGTGACCGGAATTCCCGGTTCGATGCCCGCGACCGGGATGTCGATGGCGTTGTCGGTGAGCGCCGAGCCGCCGAAGTCGGCCAGCGGCAGGCGCAAGATGCGGTGCTCGCTGGCGCCGAGCGCTAGCGCCAGCGCCGCCGCCGCCTTCAATTCGGCGCGGTGACGCTGGCCATAGTCGACCGAAAGACAATGGCATGCGAAGCCGGCGGCGCGGGCGGTGGCCAAGGTCGTTGCCGAATCCAGGCCACCCGAGAGGAGGACGACGGCGCGTTGGCCGCGAGAGCGAAGTAGCGTCTTCATCGGATCCAAGATTAACCGTTTTCGAGCGCCTTGGGCTCGTCTTTCGCGGTTCTCACCCGTCTTGGCCGGGAGCGGCACCGCGGCCGCTGGAACTCCCGTCGCCGGCGGTCATCTCCGGCCCGGACCGCGCCGACTCCCCGGCAGATCTGCTCAGGACTTCGTCGGTGACTGCGGCAGTTTCAGCACGTCCCCGATTTCGCCGACGCTCTCCGGGAGGCGCTTGGCGATCGCGGCCGTCGCTTGCTGATTGGCATTGACGACGATCGCGGTGAGTTCCTGCATCTGGCTGACCGCAGTCGCGAAAGCCTTCCTGGCGAGTTCGGTTTCGGCCAACACCAGTTGCTGTGGGGAACCGGCGCTGGCCAGCCCACCAATCGCCGAGGTCAGCTCGCGCATGGTTTCCTGCATCAGCTTGACCTGCCACGCGCCGACCGCTTTCATGCCTTCGAGCGCGGCGCGGTTGGAAGCGCTCAGCGCTTCGAGGTTGTCGCGCTGGCTGGCCACCAGCGCGTCCATATTGACGCCCGGCACCTTGAGGCTGGCCAGGGTGTTCAACAGTTGTTCGCTGCCTTTGGTCGCATCGATGCTCGAAATCACCTTGCTCCACTCCTGCATCAGTTGGGATACGTCTGCCATTTCTCACTCCTCCGGTTGACTTGCCATGTAAGCTGCCCATCCGCACTCGTTCGGCATCGACCATCGATCGGCTTGCCTTTCGGCACGCTGCCCGCTACCTCAGTTGCTGAGCGCGCTCGTTCGCTCACTCGGGCGGGATGCGCAGCAATTCTTGCCCGCCCGCCAGGATGTTGATCATCTGCGCAACCGCCTTGATCTGCTTGCCGTCACGGGTGTGGTATCCGGTGTGGGTGTAGTTCTGTCCCC
Organism: Accumulibacter sp.; assembly: GCA_003538495.1. The sequence continues at coordinate 14,320 of DPSD01000746.1, read as the reverse complement.
ACCAGTCCCAGCAGCCGCGCGGATTGAGCGGGACCGATGCGCTGCGCGCCTGAATCTGCGGGTAGAGGACAACGATCCCGTTGGCCTTCGCCCATTCGTTGTAGCCGGCATACTTGGCGAACAGATTGCCGGTGTGGCCACTGCGGTAGTCCGTCATTCCCCCCTGGCGGCAGCCATGAAAAGCGACATGCAGCGCGCACTGGCGCCCTTCCTGTTTGCAGCTCGCGGGGATGAAGACGTAGCCTTCCCTGGCCATCGATGCATTCTGCAGGGCATTGTAGGGGATATTCGAGAACAGGCCGAATACCTGCCGCTGGTCAAAGGCCTGCAACTCGCTCTCGTCCACCGGCTGGCGTCCGCCTTGCAGCGCCTGCGGGCCGTAGATCCGTTCGATGATCGCGCCAGCCAGATCGACGTCCATCAGATCCTTGCACACCGCCAGCTTGTCGGCCGGCGGGCAGGTCGCGCCGCTGCCCGCCCCGGGTGCTGCCGCGGGCGGGCAGCGGCAGTGATTCCGGGCCTCGTGCATCGTGGCCACCGCTTGACAGTCGTCGATGTAGGCGTTGCTGTCTGACGGCGGTGATGGCGTGGGCGGCAGCGCGCAGTTGCCGACGACGCTGCCGGCGGGTTTGGCGAAACTGTCGCGGACCATCGTGTGGCGGGCGGGGAAAGTGCCGTTGTAGTCGATGTTGCCCGGTCGGACAGCGGCCTTGTCAGGGTCGGCATAGAAGTGGAACAGCGCATCCATTACCCCGTGCGGGACTATTTCGTCGTAGGCGCCGCTGAACAGGTAGATCTTGGCATCCTGCAGTTTGGCCAGAGGGCTGATCTTCCCGGCTGTTTCCTGCCTCCGGGCTTCGTCGAAGGACGCGCGGGCCGCCCGCTCGACCTGCTTCCGGTTCTTTGGCGCCAGGTCCGTCCTGCCGCAAAGCTTGGGATCCAGCTTGAGGGCTAGGCAATCGAGCATCACGAACTGGCTGCAGCGGGTAACGGCGTCGAGGATGTTGCCGTGAGCGCAGTAGTAGGGGCCGCCAGCGACGATGCCGGCGCCCATGATGTGCTCGGAATGGACCACATGAAACTGGTGAGCCATGAAACCACCCGATGAAATGCCCGAAACCGAGACCCGGCTGCTGTCAACGGTGACTCCGCGGACCACGTCTTCAAGTGCCGGCGCTGCAGCGACGGAGCCGCCAAGGGCCACGGCAGCGAGCAGCAGGGTGGCCCCGAAGCGCACCCGGAGACCGCCTTGGTCGCATTTTCTCGACATCTTCCTTCCCCTTTTCGCGGTCGCTCGCCAGTCGGCAGGCGCCCGTCTATTCGCCCAGCAGGGCCGACAGCTCGCGTCGCAGCAGGTCGGCGCCGCCGAGGTTGAGTTCGACCAGACGGCGCAGATGGGTGACGCTGTCGAGGTCCATGCCGCGGCAGACGACGCCTGCGCAGCGGCCTGCGGCGTGCGCGACGTTGCCCTGCATCAAGATCTCCGAGCCAGCCGCCTGGTCGAGATCGACGTGCAACCGGGCAGCTGCTCCGGCTTGAACATCGGCGCCGTGCGGCAGGCGGAGCAGCGCGCCGCGCAGCGAAAGGTCCACCACCTGCACCGCGAACTGGCGGTCAGCTAGCGAAAGCCGCGCGGGACAATCAAATCCTATTCTGAAAAAGTGGCGACGTTGTTCATTCACGGCCGTTTGCTCGCAGGACTCACTTGCCCCGCAGCTTACCCCAAAGAACCTTGTGCAGTTGCAACTGAAAGCGCACCGGCAGACGATCGGCGACGATCCATTCGGCCAGCATCGCCGCCGGCAACTCGCCGTCAACGGGCGAGAAGAGCAGCGGGCAGAGTGCGGCGAGCTGCCTGTCGTCGATCAGGCGGCATGCCCAGTCGTAATCGGCACGGTCCTTGAGGACGAATTTCAGTTCATCATTGGCCGTCAGCAGGGCCAGGTTCTGCCAGTGATTCCTGCCGCTCTCGCCGGAACCGGGCGCCTTGAGGTCGACCACGCGCGCAACGCGGGCGTCAACCCGGCCGATATCGAGTGCGCCGGAGGTCTCCAGCGACACCGCGTGGCCCGCGTCAGCGAGTGTGCTCAGCAGTTGCAGGCACGCTGGCTGGGCGAGTGGCTCACCGCCGGTTACACACACGTGGCGCACGCCGTGCGCGGCGACCTCGTCGACGATTTCAGGCAGCAACATCGTCTGGCCACCGCTGAAGGCGTAGGCCGTATCGCACCAGCCGCAGCGCAGCGGGCAACCCGTCAGGCGGACGAAAACGGTTGGCAGGCCGACACGCGAGCTTTCACCTTGCAGCGACAGGAAGATCTCGCTGACCTTTAGCGAAAACGCTCGGGCCGAGCTCTCCACCCGCCTATTTCTTCAGTCGCTGCCTGGCCGCGGTCGCCGCCGAGCTGTCCGGATACTTGGCCAGCAGCGCTTCCAGCGTCGTCCGTGCGCTCTTGCTGTCGCCCAGTTCCTGCTGGCAGGTCGCCACATTGAGCAGCGCATCGGGGGCCTTGGCGTGTGTCGGCCATTTGCCGACCACCACCCGCTGCGCGTCAATCGTCTTGCGGCAGTCACGCAGCGCGTAATGGGCGTTGCCCAGCCAATAGTACGCGTTCGGCGTCAGGGTGCTGTCCGGATGCGCCTTGGCGAAGGCTTCGAAAGCCGTCGCAGCTTCCTTGAGCTTGTTGGCCCTGAACAGGTTGAGCGCCGCCTCGTACTCACGCGTCTCGGCTGCGGGGTCGCTGGCGACTTTCCGGGGTGCCTCGGTGGCCGGCGCGGGACTGCCTTCGTCGACCGGCTTGGCGTCCACCCTGGCCGGCGCAGGCGTTTCGATCTTGCGCAGACGGCCGTCGAGGTCGACGTAGAAGTCCTGTTGCCGCTTTTTGGCCGCCTCTAGCTCGTAGCTCAGGGTTTCGACCTGTCCGCGCAGGCGAGCGGTTTCGTCGCGCAGCGCCTGAATCTGGTTGGCCAGTTCCATCTGTGCCTTGGCGGTGGTGTCAAGGCGTTCGTTGCTCTTGATCGTCAGATCGTTGATCTGGCGCCGAGCCTCTTCGTCGTCGAACAGCCCGGCATTCGCCTGCTGTGCGCCGAGCGCGCCGAGCAGCAGGGCAATTCCGAGAACGCGAGGTCTCCCCGGCCAGCGAGCGGTCACCGTCCCCGACACCCTAGAACTCGCCGTTGTACAGCATGTCGGCGCGCCGGTTCTCGCCCCATGCGGACTCGTGGTGGCCTTCATTCTTCGGTTTTTCCTCGCCGAGGCTGACTGCCTCAAGCTGGTCCTCGCGGGCGCCGAGCAAGGCCAGCATGTTCTTGACCGCGTCGGCGCGCTTCTGGCCCAGGGCGAGGTTGTATTCGCGACTGCCGCGTTCGTCGGTGTTGCCCTGGATCAGCATCTTGAACTGACGGTTCTCGGCGAGGAATTTGCCGTGCGCCGCCACCAGGTCCTTGTACTCGGCCTTCACTTCATAGTTGTCGTAGTCGAAGTAGACGCTGCGCTTCGACAGGATGCTCTTCGGGTCCGTGAGGACCGCAGGCAGGTTGCGGCTGTCGACGCCTTGCGCGGTGACCGTCGCCACGCCTGGCCCCCCTCGCGTCTCGACCGGCGCACCGCCGGCTTGATCCTTGTCGGGCGTGGAACTGCAGGCGGCCAGCAGAAGGGCCAGAGCGGCCGGAATAAAGAGTTGTTTCATTAGCAAAATCTCCTGCAGAAAATTGGCATTAAGAACGCAGCCTTATTTGTTGAAGGGTCCCCACGCCGGCTCGCGGACGTCACCCGCCGTCACCGAAAGCCGTTGCTTGATACGACCATCGACCGAGACCGCCGAGAGCACTCCGCGGCCACCGGCTTCTGTGGCGATCAGAATCATCCGCCCGTTCGGGGCGAAGGTCGGCGATTCGTCCTTTTGCGAATCGGTAATCACTTGCACCTGCCTGCTGGCCAGATCCATCACGCTCAGGCGAAAACCGCCATCACGCCGGCTGATGAAGGCCATCGTCTTGCCGTCGGGCGAGATCCGTGGCGTTACGTTGTAGCTGCCTTCGAAACTCACTCGCTGCGGGTCGCCACCGCCGACACCAACGCGGTAGATCTGCGGGCTGCCACCACGGTCCGAGGTGAAGTAGACCGATTGTCCGTCCGGCGAATACTGCGGCTCGGTATTGATCGCGTTGGCGGTGGTCAGGCGTTGCGCTCCCGAGCCATCGGCGCTGACCGTGAAGATCTGCGAGCCACCATCCTTGCTCAGGACCACCGCCAGTCGGCGGCCGTCGGGCGACCACGTCGGTGCCGAATTCGAGCCCTTGAAGTTCGCGACGACGATCCGTTTCCCGGAGGCCAGCGAGTGTACGTAGACTACCGGCTTCTTGTTCTCGAAGGAGACGTAAGCCAGGCGGCTGCCATCCGGTGACCAGGAAGGCGAGATGATCGGTTCCTTGGAAATCAGCGCGGCCTGGGAGTTCTGCCCGTCCGCGTCGGCAATGTGCAGTTCGTAGCGCGTGCCGCTGACCCGGACCACGTAGGCGATACGCGTCGAGAAGACCCCGGGCTCGCCGGTCAGCTTTTCGTAGATCATGTCGGCAATTCGGTGGCCGGCGGCGCGCAGCATCGTCCGCGAAGTGACGAAGGCAGAACCGCCCAGTACGCTCTGCTTGTTGACGTCGTACAGTCGGAAGCGGGCCTCCTGGCGGCCGTCGGGGCTGGTGCCGATGCTGCCGGCGGCCAGCGCGTCGGCGCCCCTGCTTTTCCAGTCTTCGAACGGAGGAGTCGAGGTTTCGGTCATCGGAAGACCGCTGGCGTCGACCATCTTGAACAGACCGCTACGTTCAAGGTCCGCACGCACCACCGAAGTCACGATCCGTGCCGCAGCCGGATCACCACCAAAATCGGCGATCGCCACCGGAATGCGGTTGGCGCCGGCGCCGGTGATTTCGATGGTCAGTTCGGCGTGCGCCGGAACCTGCAGCAAGGCCAGGACGACCGCCAACAGGCTGATGCGACCGAGTTCAAGCAGCATTCTTAACATGGCGAGAGTCCGGTTCAGCGGTTCAGAATTCGCGATTATATCGTCTTTGCATGGCTTGGATTTGTAACGAAACGTGATCTTCAGGGCAATCGCCTCAACCTTGTACACGACCGCGGTAGATATCCAGCCGACCTCGGGCGAATGCGCCAACCAGGCAAGGCGCTCGGCCCACTGTCCCGACGAGTGCTGTCAGCTCTCGACTTTCGCCTTCTTGGTCAGGGCTTCTGCAATAAGTGACAAAATCCCATTTCTCACCCAGGGCGACCCGTCCCCGTGACGAGGGGGAGAAGATCCGCTTCCGGAAGCCGAACGGCGCGAACTGTCGCTAGGGTTTAGTCAAGCCTGGCCTCTGGTGCCGTTTGTCCGGGAATGGTCATGTAAAGGCGCCTGCCCGTGCTTCCAGCACTGGAGAGCCTGATGGTTTGGAGTCCTGTTGTCGGAGCCCTGGGTTGATACAACTGGTAGATCTGCGTGACCAGTTTCACGTAACTGCGAGTCTCTGGATACGGCGGAATGGTGTTGTTGTATTGCTGGACGGCGCCTTCGCCGGCATTGTAGGAAGCCAGCACCAAATCTTGCTGATTTGGAAACATGCGCTGAAGGTCACGCAGGTAACGTGCGCCCAAACGGATATTGGTTTCGGGGTCGGCCAGCTTTTGCTCAAGGGTCTTCTGCTTGTCGCCGCGCAAGCCATAGCGCTCGGCAGTGGTCGGCATGACTTGCATCAGGCCAATGGCCCCCTTGGCGGAAATCGCGTCGGGTTTGAAACCCGATTCCGCCGCCATGACTGCCTTGAGCAAGGCGGAATCGACGGCGAATTCGTTGCCCGCCGCTTTGAGCAAGGGTTCGAACTTCTTCAGGTTTGGATGTTTGGACAAATAGCGCAACAGTTCGGGCGTTTCGGCACCGATTTCCAGCGATGACGACGCCTGCAGTGCATTGCCGCGCGAAAACAGCTTGTAGCGTGAATCGATTTTCTCGGTGGCAAGATGCGCCACGCCTTGCTCGTCGACGTAACCATAAATGCTGGCCTGGGCGCTCGCCGAAATGAGGCTGAGCGAAAGCGCGAGAACACGCCAGGCGATCCGCATCAGGAGCGCCCTGCGTTGCTGGTCACGACGCTGGGGTCAGATCGTGACGCATGCCCAAGGCCTGATCGGGCACGGGCGAGCCATTCATCATCGAGTGCCAGGGTGGTCCGCATGGGCTTCTCCTTCTTGCCAGCTCGCCGAGAATAGCATCATGTGACGACAATTTTCGTGCTTCGATTGTCGCGTGCTCATTGTACCGGCCCTGGCCGTCAACTGGCGGCTGTCTGGCGATCGGGAAGCTGGGGTCGTCGGCAGAGCGTTTTTTGCTTCGCTGCGCTCCGATCCGGCCGACGCGCCCGCTGTCCCTGCTGCTGGGACGCGGCCGCGTCGATCTTCAGGCGACCGCCTGTAGATCGCCTTAACGGACGAGGCCGGCCGCAGTCAGCTCGCCGCCCCGATCGCCTGCAGCGACCGCGCGCCAACGCCAAGGTCTCGCCAGTTGGCCGGATGGCAGGTGAACAGCAGGATCTGGTGCCGCGTTGCGGCGTCGAAGAGCACGCGCTTCATCTGCGCCCGGCGATCGTCGTCGCTGTGCACCAGCGCATCGTCGAGGATGATCAGTGTCGGGCGGCCGGCTTCCTGCAGCAGGTCGGCGTACGCCAGCCGGCTGATCAGGCCCATCTGCTCGCGCGCACCGAAGCTCAGGTTGTCGAAGGCGCTCGACTCGCTGCCGCTGGCGCCGATCCGCGTCAGCGGCCCCGGGCTGAGATTCTCGTCGATTTCCAGGCTGGCCTGCGGGAACAACAGCTGCAGGTAGCGGTTCAGGTGTTTCTGCAGCGGCGCCTGCAGCCTTCTGGTCAGCGCCCGACGCTTGTCGCGCAACAGCGTCAGCAGGTGGTCGAGCGCCGTCGCGCGGCGACGCAGTTCCTCGGCGCGGCGTTGCGCCTGCGCCAGGTCGCGAGTCAGCTCGGCGCGGCGTTCCTCGAGCCCTTGCGCACCGGCCGCCTGGAGTTCGACTTCCAGCCGGATCAGCGTGTCGCGGCGTTCGCTGAAACTCTTTTCGTGTTGCTCGGCGCTCTTGCGAAAGCGCTCGACGTCCTGCTTGAGGATCTCGGGACGCGCTTCGCTGACCTGCTGGCGCAGCGCTTCGATCCGGCCGCTCAGGGTGTATCGTTCGGCGCGCGCGTCGGTCAGATCGCGATTTGCCGTCGCTTCACGTTCGGCGCGGTCCGGGGCGTCGAGCAGGGCTCTGGCGCTGGCCAGTTCGCGCGTCGCGCCTTCGAACGTGGTTTGCGCGTTGCCAGCGGCCAGTTGCGCGCTGTGCAGGCTGTCGTTGATCGCGGTGAGCGATTTTTCGGCGGCTTCTTCGGACGCCTCCGCTTCGGAGACTGGCGCCGGCGCTGCCGTACAGTCGACGGCTGGCGGCAGCCGCCGCAGCGTGGCTTCGATTTCACCACCGCGCGCCTGCAGCGCGGCCAGGTCGCTGCGCAACGAGTCGACGCCTTGAGGGGCGAGCGCTTTCAGCGTTGCCGCCGCGGTCGTGATTTCGGCCAGCCGCTGCGTGTGCGTCTGCTGCCGGGCTTCGGCGGCGTCCAGTGAGGGCAGGCCCAGCCGCTGCAGCAGCGCGGCATGGCGGTCGCCGAGTTCGCTCTCCTGGCGACCGAGTTGCGCGAGGTCGGTGCCACCCGGCTCGATGACCAGCGTGCCGAATCCGGGCACGATGACGGTTGTCGCTTCGACCAGCAACAACTCGCCGGTGCCGGCGAGCGACTCGCCGCCGACCTCGATGCGGCGACCGTCGTCGAGCGTGAAATGCAGCCGGGTCGCGGCGGCCTGCTGGCGGATTCGCAGTTCCCTGATTTGCCGATACTGCTCGCGCAGCGCCTCCAGATCTGCTGGCCCGATCTCGCAGGCCACCGCCTGTCGCCGCAATTCGATCACCGTCGCCTGTTCGGCGTCGGCTCTGGCCAGCGCGCCGGCGCTGCCGTCGATCTTCAGGCGCAGTTCGTCGAACTGCCGGGTCAGGCCGCGGCGGGTGTCTTCCTGGCGAGCCAGGCGCAGCGTCTCGCGCGCGCCTTCGTAACGAGCAATCGCCTCGGTGCGTTGGGCCATCCACTGTCCGACCAGCGCGGCGGCGGCAGACTGTGCCTGTCTGGCGCTCTCCAGCTCGGTGGCGCGCGTCTGTGCCGCCTGCCGCTGGCTGGCGAAGGCGTCGAGCTGGCCGCGCAGCAGCTTGATTCGCTCTTCGATCTCGCCGGCACGCAGTTTTTCGGCGGCGCGCGCTTCTTCGATGCGCTGGATGGCTGCGAGCTGGTCGCTTGCCGCCTGCTGCTGTTCGCGGAAGCGCGTCGACGGTTTTTCGGCTTGATCGCGCGCGTGTTCACGGCGCAGCAATCCGAGCACATCGACTTTCTGGCGGTAAGTGGCGACCTCGGCTTCGACGCCCCGGAGTTCGCCCGTCAGCGAGTTCGCCTGCTTGAGCGCTTCGTCGTACGGTCCCCGCGGCGCAGCTCTCGCCACCGTCAACAGTTCGTTGCGCGCCGCTTCGACCGCCGCCATCACCTCGTCGCCGCCACCGCCGGCGACTTCGCCGAGCGACTCGTTCAAGGCCGTTCGCAAGTGGTCGGTGGCGTTCTTGACCGCTTCCCCGACTTCCTGCCCACTGCCCTGCTCGATCCACAGCAGGCCTGGAATGCCCCAGTGCTCGGCCTTGCTGGCGCCTCTGGCCGCATGCTGGAATCCCAGCAGCCGCGCGAGATGGTCTTCGGCGTCGTCGCCGTCCAGCGCCTGTGTGCCGACACTCAATTCGCAACGCTTCTTGCCGAGGAAGCTCTTGGTGAGCCGGTAATCTCCGCCGCCAATCGTGAAATCCAGTTCGACGGTCGGCGACGCCGCCGAGTCGCCCCACGGGCGGAAGTCGTCGACGCAGTTCGATCGATGCCGCTCGAAGAATGCGGCGCGAATCGCCGCGACGATGGTGCTCTTGCCGGCCTCATTGGGGCCGGTGAACACGTTGATGCCGGCTTGCAGATCGCCGATTTCCAGCGCCTGGCGGAACTGCCTGAACTGTTCGAGGCGAATCCGGGTGAGCTTCACGGTGCGCCTCCGGCACCGACGCCGCGGCGCCGGTCGTCGAGGATTCCGGCGAGCAGGCTGAGCGCGTCGCGGGCGGTCTGCGCGTCGGACACTTCCTGCGCCGCGCGCAGTTCGGCGACGACCTCGGCGAGATAACCGTCGGCCTGCAGCGCGTCGATGTCCTCGGACGTTGGTTCGAGGCGCAGCGCCGAGACGTCGGCCAGCAGGCTATGGACTCGTCCCTGAGCTTGCCCGATGGCGTCGCGAAGACGCCGCTGGCCGGCCAGGTCGGTTTGCCCGGAGAGACTGAGCTGCACGACGTCATTCGCGGCATAGCCGGCGATGCGCTGCAGCAGCGCTTCGAGGTCGCTGGGCACCTGGAGTGCCTGGCTGTCCGAGCGCCAGCGATGGCGTCCGGTGCCGATCGCTCTTACCGTTGGCAGCGCTCGCGGCTCGTTCAGTTCGACGAGCAGCGCCTGGCCGGAGTCGTTGGCCCGGAAGCGGTCGGTCTCGGGAGTGCCGCTGTACCAGCAGCGTGCGTCCACCCGCCGGGTGCCGTGCCAGTCGCCAAGCGCGAGGTAGTCGAGGCCAGCCTGCTCGGCGCGGCCGGCGGCGATCGGATTGGCCGAGTCGACGGCTTCGGCGAGGATGCCCTGGACGCTGCCGTGCGCCAATCCGATTCGCAGCATTCCCGCCGGTGTCCGGGCGCTGGCGAACCACTCGGTCAGATCGCTGAAGGTGTTGCGCTGGGTCAGCGGCGCCGGCAGGATCGCGACGCCGAGCGAGGCCAGAAACAGGGTTTCGGGTGTCAGGCACAGCGAGACATTGCCGGCGATCGCTTGCAGGCGCGCGGCGCGCGTCCATACCGATTCCGCCAGGGCGGCGTCGTGGTTCCCCGGCAGCAGAACCCAGCGCCCCGAAAAACCCGCCATGGCGTTGAACAGGCGGTGGATGGTCCGGTCGGCAACCGCCTGCGCGTCGAAGATGTCGCCGGCGACCAGCACCAGGTCAACACGCTGCTCGTTGGCCAGATTCGCCAGTCGCTCGACCGCCTTGAATCGCGCATCGGCGAGCAGCGCCGCCTCGTCGCGGTCGAACTGTCCGAACAGCTTGCCGATCTGCCAGTCGGCTGTGTGCAGTAGTCTGACCAACGGGCTGCTCCTGCGGGTGTTGCGTGGATAGCGAATGCAATTGGGTATACAGCTTTATTCGAGCGGGCGCCAGTCGCAGCCTCGTCGCTTCTGCGTGGCGAACAGTTGGCTGCTCAGGTGGCGAAACTGCTCATGCGGATCCGGGTCGGGAACGATCGATGACCGCGCCTGCTCCGTCACATGCGCCTGCTGGTCTTCCGGCACCCGCTCGTCAGGCTTGCCGATGTCGGCGGCGTCGATTGGCTTTTGGTACCGCTCCGGTTCGAGCGCGGGAAGCCCCGGCAGATCGCATCTCGAGTGGCCAGGAGGAGCGGCTCCGGCAAGAGCGCGTGGTCGCCAGCGAAGGTGGAGTGCGAACTGGTGCGCCAGGCAAACGCAGCCTAGTTGATTGCAAACAGGGTCAGCTGCATGGCTTGCTCGCGGACTTGCAGCAAGTTCTGGTAATCCTCGCTGCTAGCCCAGCGGGTGGCGTCTGCCAGCGTCGGAAATTGAAGCTCGACAAAAGTATCGAAAGCGCCGCAACCGAGTTCATTCCAGTAGCAGTGCGCCAGCGTTCCCCGATGAACGACCATTCCCCCGTATTTTTCCACTGTCGTCCCGACCCTGCTTCGGTATTCGTCGAAGGCCGCTGCATCGACGAGCCTGATCAGGCCGAAAAGCCTTGTTGTCATTCGTTTCTCCTGCGCCGGCCCTTTCGAGCCCGTCTTCAGCCGTTTTCAGGTTTCGCCATGTCGGCCGAAGCCGCGCCCAAAGTCAGCGCGGCTTGCGGAAGTCATCGTCGATCCATGCGCCGGCGCTGCTGACGCTCAGTTTGAAACCCGGCGGTACGCGCACCTGCGCCAATGGTTCGCCAAGCGCGTCGTTTGCCGCCAACAGGGCATGCGGGTCGTATTCGTCGGGAACGATGTCCAGCGTCACCGTGATCCGTCCGGACGGCGCGTCGACCGTGACGCTCTTGTGGTACAGGGCGTGCAGCTGTTGCTGGTGACGGCGCAGGACTTCCGAGGCGGTCTTGACCAGCGTGTTGAACGCCGACACGTCGAGCGGTTTCGGGTTCTTCTTGTCGCGACCCATGGTCCACGGACCAACCAGCGCCGGCTCGGATTCGCCTTCCTTGATCATCGCCACGGCCCATCCCTCATCGTCTTCGTTCTTGATGATGCGGGCAGTCCAGCCGTTGTTGATCCATAGTCGCGGCTCGTTCACCGCGGCGGCTGCATCCGGTTCCTCGGCGCCGCCGGTTGCGTTCGATGGCATCGACTCGTTTCCTACTTCTGGCTGCTGCCTGCGTTCGGGGACGCGGGTTTCTTGGTGGCGGGCTCGGGGGCCTGGTAGTCGCCGATCACTCCCTTGAGCGGACAGACCTTGAACGCGGGGCATTTCTGGCAGCCAGCGACGATCGCAATTGGGCAAAGAGTCATGATCATTCCTCGTGATGGTGGGGGAGTTCGAGAGTATGGACTCGATGCGCCGGAGAAAGTAGGGTGCTTCGCCTAACATCAGCCCGGGCGGTGTCCGAGCGTGTGTCGCTGGTCTCGGTCGCAGCGGCCTCACCCGGTCCTGAACGCAGTCACGCCTTGGCGAGTCGAAGCGACAGGGATGAGCGCAGCGAAGGAGGGCGGGCGATGGCACACGCAATGGATCTGGCAATCAGGGGTGGCCTGGTGGTTGACGGAGCGGGCGCAGAGGCCTTCAAGGCGGATGTCGGTATTGCGGCCGGGCGGATCGTCGAGGTCGGCGAAGTCGTCGGCCGCGCGCGTGACGAGATCGACGCCCGCGGTCAGGTGGTCACCCCCGGTTTCGTCGACATCCACACCCACTACGACGGGCAGGTCACTTGGGAGAATCGGCTGGTGCCGTCGTCGTATCACGGGGTGACGACGGTAGTGATGGGCAACTGCGGTGTTGGCTTCGCGCCATGCCGACCCGATCAGCACGAGATGCTGATCGGCCTGATGGAAGGTGTCGAGGACATCCCGCATCCGGTTCTGGTGGAGGGTTTGCCCTGGACCTGGGAGACCTATCCCCAGTACCTTGATCTCCTGGCCAGTCGCCAGTACGACATGGATGTCTGCGCCTACATTCCGCATGCACCGGTCCGGGTCTACGTGATGGGGCAGCGCGGAGCCGACCGCGAGCCGGCGACCGTCGAGGAACTGCAGCAGATGGCGCGCATTGTGCGCGAGGCCGTGGAGGCGGGCGCAATGGGCGTGTCGACCTCGCGCACCTTCTTCCATCGATCCAGTGACGGCAAGTCGACACCAAGTTTCGCCGCCGCCGAGGACGAATTGCGGGCACTGGCGCTGGCGCTGAAGGAGTGCGGCAAGGGCGCGATGCAGCTGATCACCGACTTCGACGATCCGGATCGGACGCTGGCCTTGCTGCGCCGGATGGTCGAGCGCTCGGGAAGGCCCTTGTCGGTCTCGCTGCTCGAAGGCGGTTACGGCCCGATGACGCTGCGCTGGCGCGAGGTGCTCGACTGGGCGGCCGAGTCGACGTCTGCCGGTCTGCCGATCAAGGCGCAGGTGCTGAGCCGGGCGATCGGCGTGATGCTTGGACACGAACTGACGCTCAATACCTTCTATACCTGCGAGTCCTACGTGAAACTGGCCGGCCTGCCGTTCGCGGAACGGATTCGCCTGCTCGGCCTTCCGGAGGTGAAGGCGCGCATCCTGGCCGAGTCGGCAGACCCCAACCCGACTATCGTCCTCGGGCGCCTGGCGCGCGAGTTCGAGCATATGTTCATCCTTGGCGACCCGCCCGACTACGAGCAGCCTTTCGATCAGAGTATCGCCGCGCGGGCCGAGCGCGCCGGGGTGACGCCCGAAGAGCTGGTCTACGACCTGATGCTCGAGCGCGACGGCAAGAACAACCTCTACGTCACCTTGTGCAACTACGAGCACGGATCGCTCGACTCGTCGCTGGCGATGATGCGACACCCGGGGGCAGTTCTCGGACTCGGGGACGGCGGTGCGCACTGCGGCACCATCTGCGACGGCAGTTATCCGACTTTCATGCTGACGCACTGGGTTCGCGACCGCACCCGTGGCGAGCGCCTGCCGCTGCCGCAGGTCGTCAAATGGCTCAGCCAGGATACCGCGCGTGCGGTGGGACTGCTCGACCGCGGCCGCATTGCTGCCGGTTACAAGGCCGATCTGAACGTGATTGACCTCGACCATCTGCGTCTGCATGCTCCCGAGGCGGTATACGACCTGCCGGCCGGCGGGAGGCGCTTGGTGCAGCGTGCCGATGGCTACGCCGCGACCATCGTTGGTGGTAGCATCGTCCATCGTTGCGGAGTGCCAACCGGTGCGCTGCCGGGACGGCTGGTGCGCGGGCCGCAGTCCGCGGCGACGGATTAGAATCTCTCTTCCGAGCTTCGTCGCTTCGGTTTCGCCGCGCGACCGGACGCAGTGACGACTCTTCACCCTCCGCCACACTTGCCCGAAAGGAAATCCGCCATGAGCAAGCCAAGGACCGACGTTCAAGCCCTCGTCAGCGAGGCCGAATGGGAGCAACGTGTCAATCTCGCGGCCTGTTACCGGCTGGTCGCGCTGTTCGGCTGGGATGATCTGATTTTCACCCACATTTCGGCCCGCGTACCGGGACCGGAACACCACTTTCTGATCAATCCCTACGGGCTGATGTTCAGCGAGATCACCGCGTCGGGACTGGTCAAGGTGGACCTGGAGGGGAAAAAGGTGATGGACAGCCCCTACGAGATCAACCCCGCCGGATTCACCATTCACAGCGCCATTCATGCGGCGCGCGAGGACGCCCAGTGCGTCCTGCACGTGCACAGCGTCAATGGTGTCGCCGTATCGGCACAAGCGCGCGGCGTCCTGCCGATCTCGCAGCACTCGATTTTCGTCTTGCCGTCACTCGCCTACCACGACTACGAAGGCGTCGCGCTCAACCAGGACGAAAAGCCGCGGCTGGTGCGCGACCTTGGCGACAAGCGCTTTCTCATGCTCCGCAATCATGGCCTGCTCACGGTCGGCGAATCGGTTTCCGAAGCTTTCGTCGCCATGTATTTTTTCGA
>DPSD01000709.1 GCA_003538495.1 Accumulibacter sp. | reverse complement strand
CAGGCCGGCCCGGCCGGGGTCGGCCAGCAGGAGCAGGTTCTCGGCGTGTGGCAGCGGATCCCGCCGTGGGAACGGCAGGCGCAGCCTGGCTTCGAATTGCGAGCGGGCCTTTCGCGTTTGGCGTTGCGCCGGGAGGCCAACTGAAAGACAGGCGTCAAGCGCCCGCAGAGCAGCAACGCGGTAAGCCGATGGCGGCACTTGCTCGCATCCCTCGACGGCGACGCGACTTTCGCGGTAAAAATACCGGACTTCCACTTTTCGAAACAGGAACCGCATGAGCCCCTCTGCTGCACCCGACCTGCCGATCGCTGGCGTGCCGACTGGCCACTCGAAATGGACCATGGAGCGCGTTCTGGACGTGCGCTACTGGACGCCGACGATGCTCTCTTTTCGTACCACCCGCGACGACGCGTTCCGTTTCACGCCGGGACATTACGCGCGGCTGGGCCTCGCCGCCGACGACGGCAGCATTGCCTGGCGCCCCTTTTCGATGGTCTCTGCAGCGACTGACCACCACCTCGAATTCCTCGCCGTGCTGGTTCCCGGCGGTGCTTTTTCAAGCGCCTTGGCAAGGCTGAGGGTGGGTGACTCAATCCAGGTCGAGCGCGCCAGCTTCGGTTTTCTCACGGTCGACCAATTGGCAGCGGGTCGAGACCTGTGGCTGCTGGCCAGCGGGACCGGGCTCGGACCGTTCGTTTCGATCTTGCGCGATCCGTCGGTCTGGCGCGCTTTCGAGCAGTTGATCGTCGTCCATAGCGTTCGCCGATCGTCGGAACTTGCCTACCGGACTGAACTCGCCGCGTTGGCCGATGAGCACCTTTTGGTCACTGGCGCGGCACGGCTGCTCTATCTTCCGGTGGTGACGCGTGAACAAGGGGCGACGGCGCTTGCCTCGCGGATCCCGCGCCTGATTGCCGACGGGCGACTGGAGGAAGCTGCAGGCAGGCAGCTCAGTGTCCTTGCATCGCGCCTGATGATCTGCGGCAACCCCGAACTGGCGCTGACGCTGCGGCAAATACTCGGCGCGCGCGGGTTTGCCACCAGCCGCCGCGGGATACCCGGGCAGATGGCGTTCGAGAAGTACTGGTAGCCGGCCAAGCCGAAAGCCGCCTTCGGGCGACTCATCGTGCCCGGCCCAGCGAGCGCCAGGTGGCCACGATGGGCGCCGCTCGGTCTTCGCGCGCGGCTTGCCTGGCAACGGCGCCGATTGACGGCATCGTCGGCCATCAGCGGACACAAGAACGGAGGCCTTGCGGGCCTCCGTCTCTCCTCGGGCTGTGCCGTGGTTCGCTCAATAGACGTCGTGCTGAGTGTTGTAGACGTTGAACTTGCCGGTTGGCGTGACCAGCCCCGGGTCCTTGATCACCGCCTTCAGCTTGCGGGTCTTGTCGTCCACGACGACCAGTGCCGACTGCTTGTCCTTGGCACTCCAGACCGAGAACCAGATCTCGTCGCCGGCCTTGTTGTACTCCGGTTGAACGATGCGTTTGGCGCCGTCGTCACTGATCCCGGCCCACTCGCCGATCGGCAGGACTTCAAACCCTTTTTCCAGGTTCCGGATGTCGAACACCGCGACCGACTGACTGATCTTCGCTTCCGGATTGAGCGGCGTATCGACCCACAGGTTATTCGACTTGGGATGCGTCTTGATGAACAGCGAGCCACTTCCCTGGCCCTTGAGCGTTTGCACGACTTTCCACGCCTGTGCCTTGTGCTTCACCGGATCGGTGCCGATCATGCTGATCCCCTCGTCGCCAAGATCGCTGGTCGCCCACACCGGGCCAAACTTCGGATGGACGAAATTGGCGCCACGGCCAGGGTGCGGGATCTTGCCGACATCGACCAGAGCGGCCAGCTTGTCTTCCTTGGTATCGATCACGGCGATCTTGTTCGAGGCGTTGGCGGCGACCATGAAGTAGCGGCCGGTCGAATCAAACCCGCCATCGTGCAGGAAGCGGGCGGCGTTGATGTTGGTCACCCGCAGGTTGTCGAGGTCCTTGTAGTTCACCACCAGTACCTTGCCGGTCTCCTTGGCATTGACGATGAACTCGGGGTTGAAGTGCGATCCGACGATCGACGCCACGCGCGGCTCGGGATGGTATTCCTGCGTGTCGACGGTCATCCCGCGGGTCGATTCGATCTTCAGTGGCTTCAAGGTGTCGCCATCCATGATCACGAACTGCGGCGGCCAATAGGTCCCGGCAATCGCGTACCGGTCTTCGTAACCCTTGTATTTCGAGGTCTCGACCGAACGCGCTTCGAGGCCGACCTTGATCTCGGCAACGTTGGTCGGCTCCGGCATCCACAGGTCGATCAGATTGATACGCGCGTCACGACCGATCACATAGAGGTAACGCCCGGACTTCGACATCCTTGAAATATGTACCGCGTAGCCGGTTTTCAGGATCTTGACGATCTTCTTGCTGTTGCCGTCGATCAGAGCGATCTCGCCGGCATCGCGCAAGGTCACCGAAAACAGGTTGTCGAGGTCGAGCGCGTTCATCTTCTTCGTGGGGCGCTGCTCCGGCGGGACGATGACCTTCAACGACGCCATCATCTCTTTCATTCCCCATTCCGGCGGCGTCGGCGGTTCCTGCTGGACGTAGCGCGCCATCATGTCGACTTCGGCCTCGGTCAACTCACCGGAGGTACCCCAGTTCGGCATCCCGCCGGCCGAGCCATACTGGATGAAGACCTTCAGGTACTCGGTACCGCTGGCCAGCGTCTTGTCGGTGGTCAGCGGCTTGCCCGTTGCCCCTTTGCGCAGCACGCCATGGCAGCCGGCGCAGCGCTGAAAGTAGATGTTCTTGGCCTTCTCGAACTCCTCCTTGGTCATCGGAGGCGCCTTGGGGTTGATGTTCTGGTGCATATCGGTCGTACCGACCGGCGATGAATCGCCGGCCTGATAGCTTTGTTCGACCTGCGAAATCGGCTTTTTGGCCTGTTCGTCGGCAAAGGCATCAACTGATGCCATCGGCAAAATCGCCGCGACCAGCAATCCAGCCGCGTGCAATCGGCAAAAGTTCGTCATCTCCATCTTCTCTCCCTTGGGGTCATAAAGCCGGCAACACGCCGCGCCAAGCTGCCGGTTTACGCTTCTGCCAGTCATGCCATGTTGACCCAGGTCAACAAGTGAGCACTTTATCGGCCGGAACGTCCGCCGTCCACCGCCACCGTCGGGTCGAGCGGCAACGGCAGCCGTAGTCGGACAGTCGTGGGCGGTCGCCCATGGCGCGGCACCAGGCCATTCCGAAGACATTCTCAAGGCGCCTGCCAGGGTTTCGAAGTGTGAGCCATCTAATGACATTGAGTTAACCGGCGGTGGATCGCGGGCTAGTGCTCCAACAGCGACTCAGCAGAGCCGCCAGCGCACTCAGTTCGGCGCGAGTTCGGCGCTCGCGCTCATGGCGGTTACACCGTCCGGCGCATGCGCCGCCAGCGAAACCTGGCCGTCCCGAATGCTGCAGACCAAGCGAAACGGCGCCAGGTCGAAGAGCGGCGCCAGTCCCTTGAAGCTGAATGCGCGTACTGCCCTTGGCTCATGCCGTCGCAGCAGGTCCATCAGCAGCACGGCGGTCAGCGGCCCGTGCACCACCAGACCAGGATAGCCCTCTTCCTTTGTCGCGTAGGGCCGATCGTAGTGAATCCGGTGGGCGTTGAAGGTCAGCGCCGAAAAGCGGAACAGCAGTTTCGGGTCCGGCGTCACGACGCGCGCGCAAGCGCCCTCCTCCACCGCCGGCCAGCCGATCACTTCCGGGCGGGCGACCGCGGCGCCAGGCTCGCGGTAGACGATGTCCTGCTCCTCCTCAATGCACAGCACGCCATCCTGGTAATAGCTGCAGAGCACCGAAACAAAGGCCAGCGAGCCCGAACGCCCGGACTTCTGCCGGATGTCGCGAATGACCGCTTCACGGCGCGCCGGCTGCCCGATCAGCAGCGGCCGGTGGAAGCGCATCCGCGCCCCGGCGAACATCCGCCGCGGATAGGGAATCGGCGGCATGAAGCCGCCGCGCTGCGGATGCCCGTCGACGTCGAGCTGCGCCTGCGGCGCCCGCGCAAGAAAATAGAACCAATGCCACAGCGGCGGCAGCGCGCTCCCTTTATCGAAACGGGTCGTGGTGTCGTCGAGCGTCGCTGCCGCTGCCAGCGCCGGCACCACTCCCAGATCATCGTCGGTGCTCTCGCGACGGCCAATCCATGCTGCGAAGTCTGTTGTCGTCTCGGTCATCGGGCGGATCCTTTCAGGGTTTTCCGGAGAGCGTTCGGGGAGTACAGCACAGCCGGCGGACAAACTCAAGTTGGTACGCAGACCGCGCAGCAGCCCCCGATAGCGTCAGAAGCTTGCATCAGGTGGCGCCATTTGCCCGTATACTGTGCGCATTGCGTCGGCACACGAACTGACGCGCGATGCGGAAGTCGAGTCCTTGGGCTGGCTCTTCTGCTGGGAGGAAGGGTCATGAACGAGCGAGAAGTTTCGACCAAGGCGACGTCGCTGCACTCTGCCGCCGCGGGCGCTTCGAGCGCGACCAGGGCCGGGAGCACAAGCACCACGGCACCGGCGGACAGAGACCCGAACGGTCGCAGCCGGGAAAGCGCGCAGGATCAGGAGCGCACGCGCGAGGACGACACGCTGCCGATGGATGGCTTGCGGGTCATCGACGTCGGTACGTTCCTTGCGGGTCCCTATGCGGCGTCGATGCTCGGCGAATTCGGCGCCGAGGTTCTCAAAGTCGAGCACCCGATCGCCGGCGACCCGATGCGCCGCTTCGGGACGGCTTCGAAACGCCACGATGCGACGCTGGCGTGGCTCAGCGAGGGTCGCAACCGCAAATCGGTCACTCTCGACCTCCGCCAGCACGAAGGCGTCGCCCTGTTTCTGAAACTGGTCGCCAAGTCCGACGTCCTGATCGAAAACTTCCGCCCGGGAACGATGGAGGAATGGGGCCTCGGTTGGGAAATCCTGAAAGAGGCCAACCCGGCGCTGGTCATGCTCCGCGTCTCGGGCTACGGGCAAACCGGCCCCTATCGTCGGCGCTCGGGCTTCGCCCACATTGCGCACGGCTTCGCCGGACTGTCGTACCTCGCCGGCTTCCCGCACGAAACACCGGTGTTGCCTGGCACTTCGCCGCTCGGTGACTACCTCTCCAGCCTCTACGGCGCGATCGGTATCCTGATAGCGCTACGCCACCGCGAGGCGACCGGCGAAGGGCAGATCGTCGACATCGGCATCTATGAAGCGGTTTTTCGCCAGATGGACGAGATTGCCGCGGCTTACGGGCTGTTCGGCAAGATTCGCGAGCGCGAAGGCGCCGGCAGCTTCGTCGCTGTTCCGCACGGTCACTTCCGCACCATTGACGACAAATGGGTCGCCATCGCCTGCACCACCGACAAGATGTTCGAACGTTTCGCGGCCGTGATGGGCAGACCGGAACTGGCGGCTGCCGACCGCTACGGCAATCAGCGCAAGCGCCTGGCGGCACGCGACGACGTCAATCGGATGGTCATCGACTGGGTCGAATCGCTGACCCGCGACGAGGTGATGGTGCGCTGTATCGCCGGCGAGGTGCCGATCGGCAAGCTGAACAGCATCGCCGACATCTTCGAGGACGAGCACTTCATCGCGCGCGGCAATCTGGCGCACCTGACCGAGGAAGGTCTGGGTGAGGTGGTCGTTCCGGGAGTCGTGCCGACGCTATCCGCTACGCCTGGCCGGATCGCCAATCTCGGGCCACCGCTGGGTAACGCGACCTATGAAATCCTGCGCGAACTGCTCGGGATTTCGGCGCAGGAAATCAAGCGTCTGCGACAACGCAAGATCATCTGAACAGGCCACTGCGAAAGATTCCCCATGAGCACTGATCAAGCCGAGACCAAGCTGCCGCTCGATGGCATTCGCGTGATCGACGCCGCGACGGTCATCGCCGCGCCCTACAGCGCCAGCATTCTGGGCGAATTCGGCGCCGATGTGATCAAGGTCGAAAACCCCAAGGGCGGCGACCCGATGCGCTACTTCGGGACGCCGACCAAACGCAAGGACACGCTGGCCTGGCTTAGCGAAGCGCGCAACAAAAAGTCGGTGACCATCGACCTGCACCTTCCAGAAGGCGTCGAGCTGTTCAAGAAGCTGATCGAGAAAGCGGACGTGCTGTGCGAAAACTTTCGTCCGGGAACCCTGGAAAAGTGGGGCCTCGGCTGGGACGTGCTGCACGCCATCAACCCGCGCCTGATCATGCTGCGCGTCACCGGCTACGGCCAGACCGGCCCCTACCGCGACCGGCCGGGCTTTGCCCGAGTCGCGCACGCGGTCGGCGGCATCGCCTTTCTCTCGGGAATGCCGCGGGGAACGCCGGTCACACCGGGTTCGACCACTCTCGGCGACTATCTCACCGGCCTGTATGGCTGCATCGGCATCCTGATGGCCTTGCGCCACCGCGATCGCACCGGCGAAGGACAATACATCGACGCCGCCCTGTACGAATCGGTGTTTCGCTGCACCGACGAGCTGGCGCCGGCCTACGCCATGTTCGGCCGGATCCGCGAGCGGCACGGGCCAACGCACAACGACTTCGCTTGTCCGCACGGCCATTTCCCGACCAAGGAAGACGGCAAGTGGGTGGCCATATCGTGCGTCACCGACAAGCTCTTCGAGCGCCTGGCGATTGCCATGAAACGACCCGAACTGGCGGCGCCGCACGTGTACGGCGACCAAAAAACGCGGCTGGAAAGCCGCCACGATGTCAACGAAATCGTCCGCGACTGGTGCGGTTCGCTGCGCCGCGAGGAGATCCTCGACCGCTGCTTCGCCGCCGGCGCCCCTGCCGGACCCTTGAACAGCATTGCCGACATTTTCGGTGACCGCCAGTTTCACGCCCGGCGCAATCTGGTGGCGATCGACGAGGCGGATATTGGCGAGACGGTCATCGTCCCATCGGTATTGCCCCGCCTGTCGGCGACGCCTGGTCGCATCAAGCACCTCGGCCCGCGGCTCGGGCAACACACCGACGAAGTGCTCTCCGAGTTGCTTGGCGTGAACGCGACCGAGATCGACGAGCTCCGCCGGAAGCGTGTCATCTGAAGCCCAGTGGCGGTGACGCCGATGCGGCGACCGCCGTGAGCGCGCTGCCAGCCGCTGCTCGCAGGACGGGAGTCCCCGGACCGGAACCCGCCAGTAAGCAAGGGGACGCGTCGGTGGCCCGCCGACTTACCCACAACCGCTGCCCGCGCAGCAAGGATTGGTGACTGGTATGGAAGGAATTCTCAAGGGATTGCGCGTCGTCGAGGGCTCGGCTTTCGTCGCCGCGCCGCTCGGTGGCATGACCCTGGCGCAGCTCGGCGCGGATGTGATCCGCTTCGACCCGATCGGCGGCGGGCTCGATTACGGGCGCTGGCCGCTGACCAATGATGGTCGGCACAGCCTTTTCTGGGCCGGCCTGAACAAAGGCAAGCGCTCGATCGCCGTCGACTTTCGCCAGCCGCGCGGACAGGAGTTGCTGACCCGGCTGATCTGTGCGCCCGGCGACGACGCCGGGCTGTTCAGCACCAACTTCCCGGCCAGGGGCTGGCTCTCCTACGAGGCGCTGAAGGCGCATCGTCCGGACCTGATCATGGTCAACCTGAGCGGTCGCCGCGACGGCGGCTCGGAGGTCGACTACACCGTAAACCCGCAAATCGGCCTGCCCATGATGACCGGGCCGAGCACTTCGCCCGAGGTGGTGAACCACGTCTTTCC
>DPSD01000742.1:2600-3085 GCA_003538495.1 Accumulibacter sp. | reverse complement strand
CGCTGATGTTGACCACCGCCGGACCGCTGTGCTCGACGATCGCGGTGAAATCGGGCAGTACCATTCCCGACCGGGGCAGGGCTGCCGGAGCCGGTGCTGTGGCGGCGAACGCCTCACCGGGAGGGATGACTTCGCCACCGAATTTTGCGTAGCCGGCGCCGAGGGCGGCGACCAGCGTCACGGCGAACAGACTGCGCTTGAGGGGGTTTTCTTGCATGGTGATCTCCTTTTTCGTGGCAGAACCGGAAGCGCGCGTGGCTTCCCGCGCGTGGCTTCCCATTCGGAAACGATAGAAGAAAGTGACTTAAAGCGGACTTAAAGGGGCAGCAAGCGAGGGAATTCAACGCGCGCGCGCAAGCCACCCAGGTCGGCATCGTCGAGAAGCACGTGTGCCCGATGACGATCTGCGATGGCCTTGACGATCGCCAGTCCGAGACCACTGCCGGCGGTGTCGGTTTGCGCTCGGCGATAGAAGCGGTCGAAGA
>DPSD01000742.1:0-2326 GCA_003538495.1 Accumulibacter sp. | reverse complement strand
CGGCGATAGAAGCGGTCGAAGACATGCTCTCGCTCCTCGGAGGGAATTCCTGGACCCGAGTCGCAGACTTCGATGAATGTTCCGCGTTCGTCTTCGCCGCTGCTGACGTCCACTTTACCTCCTGGTGGGGTATAGCAGACGGCGTTGCTCACCAGGTTGCCGACCAGGATACGCAGTGCTTCCGGGTCACCCGTGACCACCCCCTCGCGAGCCGTTGGCGTCACACCGAGGTCGACCCGCCGAGCATCCGCCAGTGGCAGATGCTCGGCGATGACTTGTGCTGCCAGCTCGGCAAGCTGCACCGGTACCAGTGGTCGCTCGCCACCGCCCGGTTCCTGGCGGGCCAGGGTAAGGAGTTGCTGCACCGAATGGGTGGTGCGCTGCAGCCCGCCTTTGAGTTCGGCGAATGCTTCGGCACGTGACCTGGCATCGCTGGCGCGTTCGGCGAGCTGGACCTGCAGGGTCAGCGCCGCAAGCGGCGTGCGTAGTTCGTGCGCGGCATCGGCGATGAATTCGCGTTGCGCCACCAGCGCGCGCCGCAGGCGATCGAGGAGTTCGTTGAGCGCCCGCACCAGCGGTAGGACTTCACTGGGCACCCGGCTTTCGGGCAAGGGGTCGAGGGCTACCGGTGTGCGCGTGCTGACTGCCCGCGCTATTGCATCGAGAGGGCGCAGGCCGCGGCCGACGACGATCCAGATCAGCACCCCGAGCAGTGGCAGCATCAGCAGGAACGGCGCGACGGTCCGCCAGGCGGCTGCGAGCGCCAACTGGTCTCGCACTTGCATTGGCTGCGCCACCTGGATCATCTGGCCGGCCTGCTGCATCCCGAAGACTCGCCACTGGCCATGGCCGGTGTCGATCGTCGCAAAACCGATCGGTGCCTGGTGAGGAAGTTCCTGGCGGGGATGCGAGAGGTAGATGCGAGTCCCATCCGGACCCCAGATCTGAACCGAGAAATGCTGCGCGTCTTCGTCGATCCCAAATTCACGCAGCGGCCCGTTCTGCAAGGCATGATCGCGAAGAGTGAGCGCCAGCTGGCGCAGTTGATAGTCGAACATCGCCTGTGCCTCATCGCGCGCCGTTCGGTAGGTGGCGAGCGCACCAAGCAGGGTGGTCAGCATGATCGTGGACAAAAGTGCCATCAGCAGCTGCTGGCGGATCGATTTCATCCGCTTGGGGGCACCAGATATCCGACGCCGCGGATGTTCCTGATCCGCTCGGCGCCGAGCTTTCGTCGCAGGGAATGGATGTAGACCTCGACGGCGTTGCTCTCGATTTCCTCACCCCAGCCATACAGTCTTTCTTCGAGTTTCGCTCGCGACAGCGGCACGCCGGGTTGTTCGAGCAAAGCCTGCAGCAGCGCAAACTCACGCACCGAGAGCAATACCGGCTGGCCATTCTGCGTAAGCTCATGGGTTGCCGGATTCATGCACAGCTCGCCGATGCGAATCACCGGGTCGGCGCGGCCGGCGTGTCGGCGCAGCACGGCGCGCAGGCGTGCGCACAGCTCGTCGAGATCGAATGGCTTGACGAGATAGTCGTCGGCACCGCTGTCGAGTCCGGTGATGCGATCGGCAACTGCATCGCGGGCGGTGATTACTACCACCGGGATGCGATTGGCGGCACGCCGTAGTGTCGTGAGAATGGCCAGACCGGACCTGCCAGGCAGGCCAAGATCGAGCAGCAGCATCTCGTAGGGAGTGGTCGCCAGAGCCAGTTCGGCGTCCTGGCCGTCGCGCACCCAGTCAACCGTGTAGCCGTTCTGTCGCAGACCCTGCTGAACGCTTTTGCCGATCATCGGATCGTCTTCGACGAGCAGTACGCGCATCGGATCAATGCCTGATCTGAGTGGATTTGCGGACGTACATGTACATGGCAGGCTCCGATGTGGTGATCACAGTTGTTATACTGCGCCGGCGCCTGGCTGATTTCAAGAACCTGCCGCGGAAGTCCGGCCACGATTCTGCTCCCCTTCCACCGTCACGAAAAATGTCGATCAGCGCTATAAAAACAAGCCCTTTCAGGGAGATGACCATGAAACCGATTGTCTACACTTGTTCACTGCTATTGCTGATGACCGCAATGCCTTCGATCTGCGCCGCGGGCATGTTGCGCCAATATGCCGACGAGCTGAACGAAACCGTCACCCTGGTGAAGACCGGCGCACTCAAGCAGGCTGTTGCAAAGATTGAAGGAGCCAATGAGGGGGACGACAAGGACATTCTCTACTTTTTCGAGAAAGGGGAGTTGCTCAGCCTCGGCAGCAACTTCACCAGCAGCCGCGAAACCTGGATGAAGGGCGATGAGATCATTCAGGCGTGGGAAA
>DPSD01000662.1 GCA_003538495.1 Accumulibacter sp. | reverse complement strand
TCCTCGGCGGTCTTCTTCATCTTGCGCAGCACTTCGGCGGAAACCTGCGGCGGCGCAATCTTGCTGCCGCGTGCTTCGACCCAGGCGTCGCCATTGTCAGCCTTGAGAATCTTGAAGGGCATCAGCGAGATATCCTTCTGCACTTCCTTCTCTTCAAAGCGCCGACCGATCAGCCGCTTGACCGCGTACAGAGTGTTTCGCGGATTGGTCACCGCCTGGCGCTTGGCGGGTGCGCCGCACAGAATCTCGCCGTCTTCCGGATAGGCGACGACGGATGGCGTGGTGCGAGCGCCCTCGGAGTTCTCGATAACCTTCGGTTTGCCATTTTCCATGACCGCAACGCAGGAGTTGGTTGTGCCCAGATCAATGCCGATGATCTTGCCCATTGCAGAATCCTTTCAGTATTTCAGTAAGTTGTGACGACACTCGCCAGGCAGCGACATGTCGGGTGACAAGGCCGAAGTGGGGCTTGTCGCAGGAATTTCAAGTCGCCGCCCTGGCGACGACAACCATTGCCGGGCGCAACACACGATCCGACAGCAGGTAGCCTTTCTGCAGGACAGCGACCACCGTGTTCGGCTCCTGTGGCGACTCGACAACGCTGATCGCCTGGTGTCGATGGGGGTCAAACCTTTCGCCCAGCGGATCGATTTCGACGAGCGCCGACTTCTCGAAAGCCGCGGCCAGTTGCTTGAGGGTGACCTCGGTGCCCGCGCGCAGGCTGTCGACGGTCAGTGATTCGCTGGCCAGCGCCAGTTCCAGACTGTCCTTCACCGCCAGCAACTCGCGGGCGAAGCGGTCGATCGCGAATTTTGCCGCCTTGGCAATGTCTTCCTGCGCGCGCCGCCGTACATTCTCGGTCTCGGCCTTGGCACGCAACCAGGCATCATGGTTTTCGGCAGCCTTCAGCTCGGCCTGCCGCAGACTCTCTTCGAGCGTCGGTGCGCTATCTGTGGCGGGGATGGCCGCTGCGTCAACAGGGCCTGGCACGTCCTCCTCCCCCTGGTCCATCGCCCTGGCCTTGTCGTCCTGTGTGTCATTTGCTTCCATACGTGTTGGTCTCCCAGAAAACTGCACGAAGTTTGGGGCAAGTTTTTCGATTTCAAGCCTTTTTGTCGGCACTCGCGGGGCAACCGCCGATGCATTTCACGCATAATTTCGCATCGACCGGCGCTTTCGCTGCTAGCATTTCAATTCCCTGTGATCCTGCACGGCGCGTGGTATCGTCATGATGGAGAAAATTGGCAAGTATCGGATCATTCGCCCGCTCGGCAAGGGTGCGACGGCGGTCGTCTATCTGGGTCATGATCCGGATCGTGACCGTCAGGTCGCCATCAAGCTGATCCGTTTCGGCGAGGACAACGCGGCGATGTCGCGGCGTTTGCGCAAGATCTTCCAGACCGAGGACGCGATCGGCCGGCGGCTCGAACACCCGAACATCGTCAAGGTATACGACGCCGTTGTTGAAAAGGATCAGGCCTATCTGGTGATGGAGTTCGTCGACGGCGGCGCGCTCGACCGCTTCTGTTCAATCGACCGCCTGTTGCCGATGCACCGCGTCATCGGCATCATCTTCAAGTGCTGCCTGGCCCTTGACCACGCCTTCCGGCAGGGAGTCGTTCATCGCGACATCAAGCCGGCCAACATCCTCCTTGACGCTGACGACAATCCGCGCATTACCGATTTCGGCCTGGGCCTGAACCTGCACAAGGACATGGGCAAGGACTCGACCTTCGTGATGGGCGTCGGGTCGCCCGCCTACATGTCGCCGGAGCAGGTCAAAGGCTATCCGCTCAATCACAAGACCGACCTCTATTCGCTGGGCGTCCTGCTCTTTCAACTGCTGACCGGGCGGCTGCCCTTTCGTGCCAACAATCCGGCAACGCTGGTGTACAAGATCGTTAACACCGACTCGCCGTCGGTTTGCGGCCTTAACCCGAACCTGCCTCCCGGCCTTGATCCGATCATCAAGAAGGCGCTCGAAAAGGACCTCTACAGCCGCTACCGCAATGGCGCCGCGTTCGCCAAGGATCTTACGGCGGTACGTTACCAGATGGTCGACGAGGACCAGACACAGCAGGACCTGACGCACTTCGCGACGCTGCGCAAGATGGAATTCTTCGTCGAATTCGAGGACATCGAGTTGTGGGAAGTGCTCCGCGTCAGCTCCTGGCGGGAGCTCTCCGAGAAAGTAACGCTGATCCGCGAAGGCGAAAAGCACCGCAAGTTCGGCGTGATCATCGCCGGTTTTGTCGAGGTGTCGTCCAAGGGGCGGGCCATTTGCCGCCTTGGTGCGAGCGAGGTGGTGGGGGAAATGGGTTTCCTGCACCCGACCGATTCGCTGCGCCACGCGACGGTGGTGACGCTCGAACCCACCTCGTTCCTGGAGATCAACAGCGCGTCGCTCGCGTTGAGTTCGGCCGAAGTGCAGGAACGCTTCAACAAGGTGCTGCTGACCAAAGTCCTCGGTCGCTTGCGCGAAGCCAACAAGGTGCTTGCCAAGCTCGGCCAACCGGCGGTCCAGGGCAGCCTTTCGACCTCCGGCATCGGACTTTCGCCGCCGCTGGAGTTGCTCTGAAGCGACACCGCCGAGCGGTCACGGCAGGCGCTGCGAGGTCGAGTTCGCTGGCCAGGAATCAGTCGCCCGACCCCACTCCCCTCAGACCGTCAGGTCGACCTGCTGGATGCTGCCAGCACGGCCGTCTTCATACAGATAGATGCCGCTTGAGCGAATCTGCCCTTGCAGCTCGTTGGCACTGTTCTTGAGCGAGAACGCGCTATCAACACTGGCCACGCTGAGCGCGCCGATACCAGCTTGGCTCAAGGAAACCAGCTGATCCTCGCCGGCGCTGTTCCTGGTCCATAGGCGCAGGCTTTCGAATGCGGCGTCAGCACTGTCGATCCAGCCGTTGCGATCGCTGTCGAGAGCGGCCAACTCGGCAAATCCGTTACCACTTCGCACGCCAAAAAGCTCCAGGCCATTGTTGACCTTGCCGTCGCCATTGCCGTCGAGCACCAGAAAACCGCTGCCGCGGCCAGCGAAATTGATGTTTTCCTGGCGTCCGTCGCCGTCGAGATCGAAACTGAAACGCTGACTGGTCAGCTGCGCCGCCGATCCAGCGAAGTTGAGCACCAGCGGGTCCTTCCTCGGGCGGGAATCGCCAAGCTGGATGCCGACGTTCGACTCCTCGTGGTAGCTGCGGCTCATTTCGAGAGCGATCGAGAAACTGATCTCGTCGCCGGCAGCCGTCCGCACCACGCCGGACGCCTGAAAGCTGGTCTGCTCAAGCTCGGTGTAGGACTCGTGTCGCTGGTACTCGACGGCAATGCCGGCATTCCGCGGCGTCGGCCGGACGCTGTCCGCCTGCTCCGGGGGCTGCCCCACCGATGGTGGCGGCGCTTCGCCAGCGCCTTGCCTCAGTTCACGCGCGTCAAAAACCCGAACCTCACGGCCGGTCAGGATCGCCACCATCGCCCTGATCAGACGCAGCATCGGGTCTCTATCGACCGACTCAAGGCTGTCGTCAATAGCTTGCGCCTCGTTCGACTGCGCTGCCCTGCCAGCGTCGGAAAGCTGCACCTCGTCCCTCGCTGGCGCGTTCGTCGCCCGGCCCTCGGCCCGCGGACGCCCTTGCCCAAGCGTGATTTTCATCGACTCCTGGAAATCGTGCTGCTGCAGACTGGCTGAACTGGCCGCCAGCTGCAGGCTGGTGCTGGTGATTTGCATGTTCTCGTCTCCTGGACAGTCGGGCTAAGGCTGATCAGTCCTTAACGGATCGAGGCGACGAAAACTTGACCGTTACTGCGGGCTTATCGCGGCCGGCGCCGTGTCGAGCGGCTGCCTCCAACTGCCTCAGGACGATGCTCCGCCGGCCCTGGCGCGCAAGGCAGAGAGCTCCAGGCTGGTCTGCTCGGGAAGCATCCGGGTCGGCCAGCCCTGCAGATGGCCGGCGGCAATGTCGGCCAGGGCGTGCAGCCAGTCGTCCCGTTCGTTAAGGCAGGGGACGTAGTGGTAATCCTTGCCGCCGGCCCGGGTGAACTCGGCGCGGCCTTCGATGGCGATTTCCTCGAGCGTTTCAAGGCAGTCGGCGGGAAAACCCGGGCAGATCACATCGACCCGCTGCACTCCTAGTTTGCCAAGCGCCTTGAGCGTTGGTGCGGTATAGGGCTGCAGCCACTCGGCACGGCCGAAACGCGACTGAAAGCAGATCTGGTATTGCTCCGGAGCCAGGCCCAGCGCCTCGGCAAGCAAGCGGCCGCTCTTCTGGCACTCGCAATGGTACGGATCACCCTTGTCCAGGGTGTAGCGCGGCAATCCGTGAAAGCTCATCACCAGGCGATACGAGGCGCCCGGCTGACCACTGCTGGCCCAGTGCTCGCGAACGCTGGCGGCGAGTGCGGCGATGTAGCCCGGGTGATCGGCAAAACTCCGGACGGTGCGGATTTCAGGCTGATTGCGGACGCTCTGCAGCCAGGCGCAGACCACATCGACCGCTGTCGCCGTGGTGCTGGCGGCATACTGCGGATAGAGCGGTAGCAGCAGGATGCGGGTGCAGCGGCCGGCTTTTAGCTGCGAGAGCTTGGCCGGAATTGACGGCTCGCCGTAACGCATCGCGTAGTCGACCACCACGCGATGCCCGGCCTGGCCCAGATAGCCGCGCAGCAGCGTGGCCTGGCGCTCGACGTGCACTTTCAGCGGCGAGCCTTCGGCGGCCCACACCGAAGCGTACTTTTCCGCCGAGCGTCGCGGCCTGACCCGGAGAATGATCCCGTTGAGAATCAGCCACCAGATCGGACGCGGGATCTCGACCACCCGCGGGTCCGACAGAAACTCCTTGAGGTAGCGCCGCACCGCCGGCGCCGTCGGCGCGTCGGGCGTTCCCAGGTTGATCAGCAGCACGGCGGTCTGCGCCGGCGAACCGTGGCGCCAGGCCGGCTCGGGAAGATAGCGGGGCATCAGGAGTTGGCCTGATAGGTCAGCGCGGAAGAAAGCAGTTTGGCGGTAATGTCCACGATCGGGATGACGCGATCGTAAGCCATGCGGGTAGGTCCGATGACGCCGACCGAACCGACCACCTGGCCATCGACCTCATAAGGTGCGGTGACCACACTGCATTCATCGAGGGGCGCCAGGCCCGATTCGCCACCAATGAAGATCTGCACCCCGTCGGCGCGGTGTGATAGGTCGAGCAACTGCATCAACGAGGTCCGCTGTTCGAAGAGGTCGAACAACTCTCGAAGCCTTTTCATGTTGGACGAAAATTCCTCGACGTCGAGCAGATTGCGCTCGCCCGAGATGACGTACCTGTCCTCGGGGCCCTTGATCGCCTCGTCGCCGGCGGCCAGCGCCGCCGCCATCAGCGACTGCAGATCGCCGCGCAGCCTCTGCAGTTCTTCCTGAACACGCCGACGGATATCCTCGAAATCACGACCGACGAAATGCTGGTTCAGGTAGTTGGTCGCGGTAACCAGCTCGGATGGACTATACGAACGTCCCGGAAAGAGCAGGCGATTCTGCACATCACCGTCCGAAGTCACCAGGATCAGCAGAATCCGCTTCTCCGAAAGACTGACGAATTCGATCTGCCTGATATGCGGCACCCGACGGCGCGGGGTCAGGACGATGCCCGCAAAACGGGTCAGCCCGGAGAGCAGGTGCGAGGCATTGCTGATCAGTTGCCGCGGCTGCGAAAGCAGCAGGTGCCCCTCGATGGCGTCGATTCTCGCCTTGTCAAGCGGCTCGACGGTGAGCAGACTGTCAACAAAGAAACGGTAACCGCGTGAGGTTGGCACCCGCCCGGCGGAAGTGTGCGGACTGGCGATCAGACCACTGTCTTCGAGGTCGGCCATGACGTTGCGCACCGTCGCGGCGGACAGGTCCAGGCCCGAGCACTTTGACAGGGCACGCGAGCCGACCGGCTGTCCGTCCGCCACGTAGCGTTCGATCAGGGTCTTGAGCAGCGTTCTCGCGCGTTCGTCCAGCATGGCCCGATTCTACAAAAAATAGTCCGCGCGCGGGGCACGGCGGAAGCCAGCCGAATTGTGGTCTAATTCGTGCCATGAATCATGTCTTTCCTCAAGAGTCGGCTGATAGCCCAAATCTACCCAGAACCATTGCCCTGATCGGCAAGTACCACAGCGAGGAAATCGCCGAATCCGTACGCCTGCTGGCCAAGTACTTGCACGAGCGCGGCATGACCGTACTGATCGAGGAGGAAACCGCTCGTAATCTGGTCAACCAACTGGACCTGCGCAGCTGGGCCAGCGGCAGTTTTTCGTGGCTTGGCGCGCACGCCGACATGGCGATCGTCGTCGGCGGCGACGGCACGATGCTCAATGCCGCACGCCAGCTGGCGCGTTACCGGGTACCGCTGGTCGGGGTAAACCAGGGGCGCCTGGGATTCATGACAGACATCTCGCGCAGCGAGATGTTGACCTGCATGGACGACCTGCTGGACGGCAAGTTCGTACCCGAAACGCGCATGCTGCTGGACGCCGAGATCGTTCGCGACGAGCGCATTGTCGCTACCAATCTGGCTCTGAACGACGTTGTCGTAGATAAGGGCGCGATCGGCCGGATGATCGAACTCGAGCTCTTCGTCGACGGAGAATTCATCTACCACCTGCGAGCCGATGGCTTGATCGTCGCCACGTCGACTGGCTCGACGGCCTATGCGCTATCGGCCAATGGCCCGATCCTCTATCCACTGATCTCGGCCATCGCACTGGTACCGCTATGTCCGCACGCCTTGAGCAATCGCCCGATCGTCGTCAGCGACCGCAACGAAATCGAGATCCGGATCGTCTACGCGACCGATTCCCGCGCGCACTTCGATGGTCAGGTAACGATCGATCTGAAGAACGGCGACGGCATTCGCATCCGTCGGTCCGAATACACGATTTGCCTGCTTCACCCTCCGGGTTACAGCTACTTCGCCATGCTGCGTCAAAAGCTGCACTGGAGTGAGCGGCCCAAGGAACACTAGACCATTCCAGCGACGACCACACCATGCTGTGCCGCTTGACGATCCGCGACTTCGTTCTGGTTGATCGCCTTGAACTGGAATTTCAGGGCGGATTTGGTACTTTGACCGGCGAAACCGGCGCCGGCAAGTCAATTCTGGTCGATGCCCTGGCCTTCGCTCTTGGCGAGCGCGCCGATGCCAATCTGGTGCGCACAGGCAGTGAGCGCGCCGAAGTGACCGCCGAGTTTGCTCTCGACAGCTCGCCCGCCGCCGACTGGTTGCGGGAGCACGATCTGGATAACGATGGCAGCTTGCTGCTGCGCCGACTGGTCGATGCCAATGGCCGATCACGGGCGTATTTGAATGGCTCGCCGGTTACCGTCCAGCAACTGCGTGAGGTCGCCGAGCGGCTGGTCGACATTCACGGCCAGCACGCACATCAGTCGCTGCTGCGCAGCGACGCGCAACGCGCCCTGCTCGACGCGCACGGAAGACTCGATCCGCTGCTGGCGCAAGTGAGCGCCGCCTGGCGTCACTGGCGCGAAGCAAAGGCCAGGCTTGATGCCGCTACCGACGGCATCGAGGCACTGGCGGTCGAGCGTGAACAATTGACCTGGCAGCTCCGCGAGCTCGAAACACTAGGTTTCTCGCGCGACGAGTGGCTGGCGCTGAATGATCAACACCGGCGACTGGCGCACGCCGCGAACCTCGTCGAAGGCGCCCAGTTCGCCTTGCAGGTACTGGCCGAAGGCGATTCGGCCTGTGAAGCGCAGGTGGCCACTGTGGCCAATCGCCTCGAAGGGCTTGCCGAATACGATCCGGCGCTCTCCGAAGTCGCTTCCCTGCTGCAGTCGGCGCAAGCGGAACTGGCCGAAGCGATCTCGGCGCTGCGTCGCTACGCCAGCCGCGTCGACCTGGATCCCCGGCGCCTGACGGAACTGGAGCAGCGCATCGAGGCCGTCCTGGACTGTTCGCGGAAATTCCGCTGTACCCCGGATGAGCTGCCGGCCTTGCTGACGCGCTGCCAGGAGCGCCTGGCGGTCCTCGGTGAAGCGGCGGATCTCGCCGGCCTGGCCGAGCGCGTCGCCGCAGCAGGCGACCAGTATGGGCAGCTGGCGCGTAGTTTGTCAGCGGGGCGCACGCAGGTCGCAACGGCGCTCGGACGCGAAGTCAGCCTGGTGATGCAGCAACTGGCGCTTGGCGGTGGCCGCTTCGAAGTCGGGCTGATACCCGTCGCGGGCGGCAGCGCATGCGGGCTCGAGCAGATCGAGTTTCGCATTGCCGGACTCGCCGGCAACGAATCGCGGCCCTTGGCCAAGGTCGCCTCGGGTGGCGAGCTGTCGCGGATCAGTCTGGCCATCCAGGTGGTGACCAGCCAGGCAGCGTGCGTCCCGACGCTACTCTTCGACGAAGTCGACGTCGGTATTGGTGGTGGCGTCGCTGAAGTGGTCGGTCGCTTGCTGCGGGAATTGGGTGCCGAACGACAGGTCCTGTGTGTGACCCATCTTCCCCAGGTCGCTGCACGCGCTAACTGGCAGTGGCTGGTCAGCAAGGCATCCGACGCCGGGCAGGTACGCAGTCGTGTGGCGATCATCGAGGGTGAAGCGCGGGTGGAAGAAATCGCCCGCATGCTGGGCGGTGTCGAAATGACGACGATTACCCGCCAGCACGCCAGGGAAATGCTTGGACTTTCGTGAGCGGCACGGTCCTGGCTGGCGTCAGGCCCCGGTTCAGAAGACAGTCGACGATGACGAACACGTGAAATGCCCGCTCATCGAGCCTTGCCGCCTCAAGAGCGAACGACGCGCCCATGGCGCACCCTGCTCTGCCGGCCAGGCGTGCCGAACACCCATCAGCTCACATACGTCGCAACACGGGAAAAGTCAAACAGCCTTCTTGCTCTTGCTCCTGGCCGCTTTCTTGAGCGTTTTGAACTGCTCGGGGTCTTCCGCCTTCAGATACTCGACAACCTCGAAGTCCTCGCGCTTGAGGCGCTGGATGTCGATCTGCTCTACGTGCACCAACCTCAGCAACTCGCGCACCGGCTTGGGCATATTGCGGCCGCTTTCATAGCGTGAACCACCGCTTTGCGTCACCCCGATCTTTGACCAGAACTGCTGCTGATTCAGACCAAGCTTGCGACGAATTTCGCGGGGATCGACCCTCTCGACGACTTTGACGGTACTCATGATTATCCTTTCGTGCAATTACTCCACGCGAACCAGCAGAAACGACGCTTCCTGCCACTTATCAACACCACATGACTTTGGTGGTACACGGCACACTATAAGCGAAACGATGAGGATTGCAAGTGGCATTCCCATAGAACATGCGACTAATGCCGATCGGTTTACTCAAGCGCCACGACTTTTGCCGCCGTGTCAAGCAATGCTTTAGAATACCGTTTTTTGAAACCTCGAATTGGATTGGCAATGGCGCTGATAGTTCAGAAGTTCGGTGGCACTTCTGTGGCATCGACGGAACGCATCAAGAACGTGGCAAAGCGTGTTGCTCGCTGGCAGGCACAAGGGCATCAGGTGATCGTGGTTCCCTCGGCGATGGCCGGCGAAACCAACCGCCTTATCGCCTTGGCCAAGGAGATTTCACCCTCACCCGACCCGCGCGAACTCGACGTCATCGCCTCAACCGGCGAACAGGTGACCATCGCCCTGCTGGCGATGGCGATGCATGCTGAAGGAGTGAAGGCCAAGAGCTTTACCGGCTCGCAAGTCACGGTCCTCACCGATAGCACCTTCACCAAGGCGCGAATTCTGAGGATCGACGAGGAGCGGATTCGCAAAGCATTGGCCGACGGTAACGTGGTGGTCGTCGCAGGCTTCCAGGGCGCCGACGCGCACGGCAACATCACCACTCTGGGCCGCGGAGGCTCGGACACGTCGGCCGTAGCACTCGCGGCCGCGATGAAAGCAGACGAGTGCCAGATTTATACCGACGTCGATGGCGTGTACACCACCGATCCGCGCGTCGTGCCGGAAGCGCGCAAACTCGACACCATCACTTTTGAAGAGATGCTGGAGATGGCCAGCCTCGGCTCGAAAGTGCTCCAGATCCGGTCGGTCGAGTTCGCCGGCAAGTACAAAGTCAAACTACGCGTGCTTTCGAGTTTCGAGGACGAAGGTGAGGGTACGCTGATCACTGTCGAGGAAAGAAATACTATGGAACAACCTGTCATTTCCGGGATCGCCTTCAATCGCGACGAAGCCAAGCTTACGATGCTTGGCGTTCCTGACCGCCCGGGCATCGCCTACCAGATCCTCGGACCAATCGCCGACGCCAATGTTGACGTCGACATGATCATCCAGAACATCGGCCGTGACGGCACCACCGACTTTTCCTTTACTGTCCATCGCGGCGATTACAGCAAGGCAATGGCCATTCTGGAAGGCATCCGGACGAAAATCGGCGCACGCGACCTGTCGGGTGACACCACGACCTGCAAGGTCTCGGCTGTCGGTGTCGGGATGCGATCTCACCCCGGCGTCGCGAGCAAGATGTTCGGCGCCCTTGCCAAAGAAGGCATCAACCTCCAGATGATCTCGACTTCGGAAATCAAGATCTCGGTGGTGATCGAGGAAAAGTACCTCGAACTCGCTGTCCGCGTGCTGCACAAGGCATTCGGTCTGGAGAAGCCGCAGAAGTCGAAGTTGAGTTTGACCGGTCGTCACGAAACCGATATCATCACGCCCTCCTAGGAGACGTGGCCGAGAGGTCGAAGGCACTCCCCTGCTAAGGGAGCATGCGGGCATAAACCTGCATCAAGGGTTCAAATCCCTTCGTCTCCGCCAGGACACCAGACGCAAACTGTCTGAGGCTTTTACGAACACCCTGCTGAGCGCCATGTTCTGCGGGGTTTTTCGTTTA
>DPSD01000332.1 GCA_003538495.1 Accumulibacter sp. | reverse complement strand
CGCCTCGACCAGTGTCGGGGCATGCCTTTATCCTGTAGGTCAACCCTCGCCACCCGGGAAATCGCGACCGGCGAGACCCGCGTGTGTCTAAACTTCAGCTGGGTTTGATTCAATGGGCCGAAGCTCGCCCGCGTCACCTCGAAGGCGTGGACCACCGCGGTGATCGGGTCGCCGATGTCGGGCATGCCCTTGAGCGCGACCATGTCCTGGAAGCTCGCGCTGCAGGAAGCGTGGCATACTGCTGACTTGCCTGCTCAGTGGAACAGCGTGGAGCAGGCGGCCGACCGGTCCCGGAATTGTAGAGTCGGGCGCCGGCCTCGTGCTCGCGTGCTGTGCCGAGTCGCGAGCCGCCACGGACCGATTCCTAGCCTCGCGACGAAAACCGGGACTCCGGGTTGTCCTGTGCCATGAACAGCTTTCCACTCAAGCGCATTGTTGACCTGTCACTGGCGTGTCTGGTGGCGGTCGTCGTGTTGCTGCCGTTTTGTCTGGTCGCCCTGTCGGTCAAGCTCACCTCTCCCGGACCTGTTCTGTACTGGTCGGATCGCGTTGGCCGACACAACCGTATTTTCAGGATGCCCAAGTTCCGCAGCATGCGTATTGGTACCCCGGCAGTGGCCACCCATCTACTGGCCGATCCGGCGTCTTTCCTGACGCCGATCGGCTCTTTCCTGCGTCGCTCCAGTCTCGACGAACTGCCCCAGTTATGGAGCATCCTGGTCGGCGACATGAGCTTCGTCGGGCCGCGTCCGGCACTCTATAACCAGGACGACCTGATCGCCCTGCGGACCGAGCGCGGGGTGCACGAGCTGCTGCCGGGCTTGACGGGGTGGGCGCAGGTCAATGGTCGCGATGAGTTGCCAATTCCCGAGAAGGTCGAATTCGACGTCGCCTACCTGCAGCGTCAGTCCGTCAGGCTGGACTTGCGGATTCTGTGGCTGACCGTGCTCAAGGTGGTGCGCCGCGAAGGGGTCACGCATTGACCGGCGCGCTGTACGCGTTTGCCAGGGTTGCCTCTCGGCCACCCGGAGATCTGGCTGCGGGCGGGTTCGATCCTGGAGGCCGGCGAAAGTCGGGTGGTTGATGTGAGCGACGTCGTCTTCAATCGAGCCTCGCTGAGGGCCGCGGCGCTTCCCGTCTATGCCGGCATTTCGCTCGCCGACGTGTGCCTGCTCGATTCGGAGGCGCCAGGCGGTGAAGCGATGGAGGCCTTGATGGCCGCCGACGCAGTCGGTTTCGATACGGAGTCGAAGCCCACTTTCCGGAAGGGTGAATCATCGACCGGACCGCACCTCGTTCAGTTGGCCAGCGGAACCCGCGCCTACCTCTTCCAGATTTCTCGATTGCAGGGCGCCGACCACTTGAAAACCCTGAAAGCGATTCTCGAATCGCCGCGGATACTGAAGGTCGGCTTTGGCCTTGGAAATGACCGACGAACCCTGGAATCGCGATTGGCCATCCGGCTCGCCAACGTGCTCGACCTGGGTGAAGTGCTGCGCGGCCCGGGGCATCGCGGCGCGGTCGGGGCGAAGGTTGCGGTGGCACACTTCTTCGGCCAGACGCTGCAGAAGTCCAGGAAGACGGGCACCAGCAATTGGGCGATTGCTCACCTTACCGAGCGCCAGAGACTTTATGCGGCGAACGATGCGCAGGTGGCGCTGCGGGTTTACCGAGCGTGGGCCGATGCTGGTTCCGTCACCTTGCTCGCCTAAGTCCGCCGCGCTGTCGGCCGTCGAGAACCCATTGGCCGCCAGCCGCCATGCGCCAGCGCGACCAGCGCTGCAGCAACCATCCGAGTCCCAGTGGAGGACCAAGCATGTCATCATCTGACAAGATCCGGTCTGACGGCCCGGCGCCGACCGCCGGCTATAGCGACGCAGCACGAACCGCAGTGCAGGAAACGACAAAGCGCGTCCAGGAAATGCACGGCGCCATCGCCGACACCTACTTCGGCATCCTGCGCCGGATGCCGCTGCTCTCGGCACCTGCGCAGCTTGTTCGCGCCGCCCACGACACGATCGCTGGCGGCGTCTACGGGGCGATTCACTACGGTAGCGGCGGCTTGCTCGGCGCTGCGGCGACCGTCGAAAAACGCGCCACGGGCTTCGCTCCCGGCAAGCCGCCGGGGCGTCTCGCCAGCGGCTTGCGCAGCGCCCTCAACGGCGCTTTCGGCGACCATCTGGCAGCCAGCAACAACCTGCTGGCGATCCGCATGGCGTTCCACGTCGGCGGCGTGCCGATCACGCTCGACGCCGCTGCGCTGCGCCAGACCTTCGCGGAAGCCGGAAAGCGCCTCTGCGTCTTCATCCACGGTCTGGGCTGTGACGAGCATTGCTGGGAAGGGGACGATCGCGGCGCAGCGTCGGAGGTCGATTTCGGTCGCCGGCTGCAAGCTGAGTTCGCGTGCACGCCTCTCTATCTGCGCTACAACAGCGGCCTGCCGATCGCCCACAATGGTGCGCAACTGGCCGGCCTTCTTGAGGAACTGCTGGCCGCCTGGCCGCAGCCCGCCAGCGAACTGCTGCTGATTGGCCACAGCATGGGCGGGTTGCTCGCTCTCTCCGCGTGCGAGCACGCGGCTGCGGCCGACTTGCGCTGGCCGCACGCTACCGCCATGCTGATTTGCCTGGGCTCGCCAAACCTCGGGTCGTCGGTCGAGCGCCTTGGCCAACTGACCAATGCAGCGCTGAACCTGTCGCGCATCACCGCACCGCTCGGCAAGATCGCGGCCACCCGCAGTCAGGGGGTGAAAGACCTCAGACACGGCCCTGGCGCCCCGCGCAGAGACCCGGCCCACGACCATATTGCCTTCCGCTTTCTCGGCGCCAGCCTGGCCGAGGACGCGGATCACCCCCTCGGCAAGTTCGTCGGCGACGGACTGGTCACCCTCGACAGCGCCACCGCTCACGTGATCGAAGGCGACGTGCAGAGCGTCAGCATCGGCAAGCTCGGCCACCTGCAGTTGCTCACCGACGCGCGCGTCTATCGACAGATCAGCGAGTGGATTGCCGGGCTTGATGACCACCAGCAGCTAGGGACGCGCTGAGCGCCGGATCTCGGGCACTTCCACGATGCGCACGCCGGACGGCGGGTCTTCGACCGCGCGCACGATCGCGTTCACCATCTGTTCGGCGCCGACCAGGCCAAAGCGGGCCGCTGCGGCGCGCGTCAGCGGCAGCCTCTCGAACAGGTAGTAGACCGGCAGCAAGGCCATTGGCCAGCGGTGACCAGGCCCCAGCACGTACCACGGGCGCAGAAAGGTGGATGGAATGCCGCTGCCGCGGATCAGCGCTTCGGCCTCGGCGCGCGCGGCGACGTAGGCACGCATCACCGGCGCCGGTTGCGCAACGCTGAGGTAGATGAGATGCGGGACGCCGGCGTCGAGGGCCGCAGCCAGGGCAGCGCGAGCGGAAGCCAGGTCCACGCTCCGGAAGGCCGCGGCCTTTGCCGGACCGGGATGGGCAACGCCGACCAGATGAACCAGGGCATCGGCGCCGTCGATCGCCGGCGCATAGCTGGATCCGTCGAGCGCATCGCCGATGACCACACGGCAACCCGAAGCGAGCCGCTGCGCGGACTCGCGCCGGGCCAGCGCGGCGACCCGATGGCCGCGGCCGATCAGGGCGGGAATCAGGCGGCTGCCGATATAGCCGGTACCGCCGGTTACGAAGACCCGCATGCTTTCCTCCCGCCTCGTGGCAAGCGCCTGCCAACCGACCGCTGCCGGCACGTTCATCAGGCGCCCCGAGATCCGGGGTACGCGGCGGCTCGCCGTTCGGATGCGCTTCGCCAGCCAGCGATCGTCGGCACTCGGCTCATGGCGACAGCAAGTCGTAAAGTCGCGCGAATTCGCCGGTCAGCTTGTGTCGGGGATCCAGGTGGATCATCGGCAGCGCCTGGTGGTGCGACTCGCGAATCCTGATCGAGGCGGACACGAAAGCATCGAGGATCGGCAGCCCCTCGGCGCGCAGTTCGGCGACCAGCTGCGATGGCAGCCTGGCGCGGGCCTGATAGTGGTTGACCACAATGCCCTCGACCCGCAGTTCGCGGTTGTGGTCGCTCCTGATCTCGCGCACGCTGTCCATCAGCGTGTACAGCGCCTGCCGCGAGAAATCGTCGCAATCGAAGGGGATCAGGCAGGTATCGGCGGCGATCAGCGCCGACCGGGTGAAGAAATTCAGCGCCGGCGGGGTATCGATGAAGACATCGTCGTACGCCTGCAGCTTGTCAAGGGACTCGCGCAGCTTGTACATCTTGTAGCGTGACTCAAGCTTGAACTGCAGCTCCTCCAGCCGCGGATCTGACGGCAGGACATCGAGATTGGCAAAGGGTGTCGGGACGATGTACGCGTCCAGCGCCTCGGGAAACAGCTTGTAGCCGAGCAGGCCGTCGAAGAAGTGCGCCAGGGTCTTCCCTTGCTCAGCCAGCGCCGGGCCCAACAGGTAGCGTGAGGAATTGGCTTGTGCGTCGAGGTCGATCAGCAAGGTCCGCCGCCCCCGCGCAGCGCCGATGGCGGCCAGGTTGCAGGCAATGGTGGACTTTCCCACGCCGCCCTTCTGGTTGAAGACAACTCGGCGCATGACATTCACCACTTGTTTGATATGGATAAACCGGAAGTCTAGCCTTTAGTCATCGCCGGGAAAAGGGGCACGACGCAGCGCGCCGCGGTGATGGGGCAGTTCCGGAAACAGCGCCGGCGTCAGGCGCCGGGCAAACCGCTCAACTCGCGCTGGGTCAGATAGAGACGCAGATCGAATTCAAGCTGGTGATACGCCGGCTCCATGTGGTTGCACAGCCGGTAAAAGGCCCGGTCGTGTTCGGA
The DNA here is from genome assembly GCA_003538495.1 of Accumulibacter sp. The sequence continues at coordinate 4,349 of DPSD01000332.1, read as the reverse complement.
CTCTTTCAAGTGCGCCAGTTCGTGCACGACGATCATCCGCAGGAACTCGGGCGGCGCGTCCTTGAAGACGCTGGCCACCCTGATTTCACGTTTCCACTTGATTCGGTTGCCCTGCATCCGCGGTAGCCCGCCATTGATCCCCAGAGCATGGGCGGTCAGCTGCAGCCGGCTGTCGAACAGGACCCTGGCCGGTGGTTCGGCATTGCGCAGGAAGCGGTTCTTCAACGCCAGCGTGTAGTCGAACAGCGCGCCATCGCTGCGCACCGGGTGCGTCCCCGGGTACCTGCTGCGCAGCATGGGTGTCAGCCGACCCTGCGCTATCGCCTCGCGGACCTGCCGCTGCAGATCCTCGGGATAACCGGCCAGATAGCGGAGCGGCAGCATCCTCAGCAGGCGCTGGCCAGAACCTTGTGCAGCCAGGCTTCGATATCTTGCAGCTCCTCCAGGCAAACGGTGTGCTCGGCCGGATAGTTATGCCACTCGACGGCGTAGTTCGCCGCTTTCAGCAGTTTGGCGCTGCGCTTGCCGAAGTCGTAGGGAATGACCGCGTCGTGCTGCCCATGCGCCATGAAGATCGGCACGTTGCGGTTGCCGGCAGACGCTTCGGCAGCCAGCGTATCGGCCATTGGCAAGTAACAGGAAAGCGCCAGGATGCCGGCCAGGCGCTGCGGATGCCGCAAGCCGGTATGCAAAGCGATGACGCCGCCCTGCGAAAAGCCGGCCAGGACGATGCGCGTGTCGGGGATGCCGCGCTCGTTTTCACGGGCAATCAGCGCCTCGACTTGCCGCGCCGATTCGCGCACGCCCTCGGCTTCCTCGCGTCCCGGCGAAAAATCGGGTGAGACGATGTCGTACCAGGCGCGCATCACCATGCCGCCATTGATCGTCACCGCGCGCATCGGCGCATGCGGGAAGACAAAACGGAGCGCCGGCAACTGGTCGAAATCGAACTCGTCCACGATCGGCTCGAAGTCGTGTCCATCGGCGCCGAGACCATGCAACCAGATCACCGCGCACTTTGGCGTCTCGCCGGTCTGACGTTCGACAGCGGGCAGGAGCGGATCGGCGGTGTGGGTAGCTGCTGCGGTCATGGGGCGGATCCTTGTGCAGGGAAAAGGGGGAAAGGCTGCCATTCTACCAGTCCGCCCAGCGTCGTCGGTGCGGCGCCTCCGATGGCGATCACGCCTTGCGAATGTGGGAAATGATCGCCTTGGCGATCGCCGTCGTGCCGTCCTGCCCGCCAAAAGCGATCGGATAGACCACCGCCATGGCCTTCTCGACGGCATTTTCGAGGATCCGTGCGGCATGCGCCAGCCGAGGTTCGCCGTGCTGGTCGGCCAGCCAGTCGAGCATCAGCGCTGCCGAGAGAATCTGCGCCACCGGATTGGCGATGTCCCGACCGGCAATGTCCGGAGCACTGCCGTGGGCCGGCTGGAAAACGGCGTGCCGATCGCCGATCTCGGCCGTTGGCGCCAACGAGAGACTGCCGGCAAGCGCCGCGGCGAGGCTGGAAAAGACGCTGCCGCAAGCGTTTTCGGTGACCAGGACGTCGAAGTCCCACGGCGACCTGACGAGCTTCGCCGCAGTCGCGTCCACGTAAGCATATTCGGCGCTGATCGCGGGATGAGCTGCCGCCACCTCGCCGAAAATCTTGCGGAAGAAAGCCATCGAGGGGAGCACGTTGGCCTGATCGACACAGCTGACCCGGCCCGGCCGCCTCTTGCTCTTGGCTCGACGCCCGGCAACCCGAAAGGCAAATTCGGAAACCCGGCGGCTGGCGTCGCGCGAGATGACCATCGTTTCCCTGGCGACCGTATCATTTTCGAGTGACCCGCGCCCACGCGAGTAAAGGAGCCCTTCGCTCAGTTCGCGAACCAGCACCAGATCGACGGCGGCAGCCCTCTTGTCGGCCAACACGCGCGGCAATCGCGGATAGCTGCGGATCGGGTGCAACCCTGCGTACAGATCCAGCTCGGCGCGCAGATCGACATGTGTCGCGATTTCCGTTCCATCCGGGTAGCGAACATGCGGCAAGCCCACCGCACCAAACAGGATCGCGTCGGCTTTCCTGCACTCGGCCATGCTTTCATCGGAAAAGGCCGTACCGGTCTTGTGATAGTGGGCGGCGCCCGCTTCCAGTGGCCGGAAGTCGAAGCGGGCGCCGTCGAAGCGCTCCTGGAGGACCTCGAGGACCTGCAAGCAGGCGGTCATGACTTCCGGGCCAATCCCGTCTCCAGCAAGAACCGCAATGCGAAAACGAAAATCTCTTCTGTCCATGCGCACTTGTTTCCCTCGTGCTGAGCGTGACGGATTCTCGGGCAAAACCAGCGGCGAAAGACCGTCCCCACGCCGCCGAAGCCGTGGCGCGAATCGCCGTCCAGGAAGCGACGTCCGACAAAGCACCACGCCAATGGATACTGCCGCCTATTGATAAGGAAAAGCGCCCGTGTGGTCAAGCGCTTTCTTTGCGCTCGTCATTTTTTGGGCATCGGGAAAGGGCTCGTGCACGCGCTACGGGCTGCTTGCAAAAGCGCAGGCGCAGCCGAGGCGCCAAGGAATGGCGCCGCGCTCCGAACAAGGTGCGGAGCTTTTGCCATCGACACGCGAGACGTGCTACGGTTGCTGTTCGACCACCCCCGGAGGGCACCCGCATGGCTTTCAGTCCAGCATCCCGCGTCCAGGACTACCTGGTGTTTGGTGAGTTCGGCGACGTCAATCCGTCGATCACCGACTCCTCCACCTATACTTTCCTGAGCCCGGAACGAATGGAGGAGTTGTTCGAGCACGAGATCGAGGGCTGCTTCCTCTACTCGCGCCACTTCAACCCGACCAACAAATACCTCGCCAGCGCCCTCGAGCGCATGGAAGACGGCCAGTCGGCGCAGGTCATGGCTTCGGGAATGGGCGCCATCAGTACCACGCTGATGACCCTGTGCGGTGCCGGCGACGAGATCGTCTGCGGCCGTAGCATCTATGGCGGTACCTATGCCCTGCTCAAGAACCTGCTGCCGCGCTTCGGCGTGATCACCCGCTTCGTCGACCTTTGCGATCACGACGCGGTCCGGGCGGCGATGAGCCCGCGAACCCGAGTGCTTTACTGCGAGTCGCTCAGCAACCCGCTGCTCGAAGTCAGCGACCTCCCGGCCCTGGCCACCATCGCCCACGAAAACGGCGCACAGCTGGTGGTCGACAACACCTTCACACCGATGATCCTGTCGCCGCTGCGGCACGGCGCGGACATCGTCGTGCATAGCCTGACCAAGTTCGTCAATGGCACCAGCGACTGCGTCGCCGGTTGCGTCGTCTCCTCGCGCGAGTTCATCTCCCGCCTGAACGACATCAATGCCGGTCCGAGCATGCTCCTCGGACCGGTGCTCGACAGCACGCGTGCGGCGAGCATCCTGAAGAACCTGCACAGTCTGCACATCCGCTTGCGCCAGCACGGCGCCAACGCCCTGTACGTATCGAGCCGGCTCGAAGCGTTGGGCCACGCCGTGCACTACCCCGGACTGGCCAGCCATCCTCATCACAACTTGCTCGAGCAGCTGATGAACCCTGGCTATGGTTGGGGCGGCATGCTGACCCTGGACGCCGGCAATCTGGCCGCCGCCAACCGCCTGATGACGCTGATGCAACGCGACAAGGTGGGCTACCTGGCGGTCAGCCTCGGCTACTTCAAGACGCTGTTCAACACTCCCGGCCACAGTACCTCATCCGAGATCCCGCTCGAAGAACGAGAGGCGGCAGGTTTGCGCGACGGCCTGATCCGTTTTTCCATCGGCCTTGACGAGGATATCGCGCAGACCACCAAACGCATCGAGAGCTGCCTGCTGGAAGCTGAAGTCCGACCGGCGGGCGGCGTTCACCTCTGAGCACTGCCTTCGCCTTCCGACGTTCCCGGCGCTGCCGACAAACGCCGCTCAACTGCCGTTCGCGACGCGGTACGCTGGCCAGTTCGCCGGAAGTCTGTAGAATACCGTCCGGGCCTGTAGCTCAGTTGGTTAGAGCAGAGGACTTAGCGCGACCAGCCTGAACATCGCCTGATGGGTGGCTGGTTTGCATGGGTTGCCCGTTCCCAGCGTCGCGCTGGTGGCGGGTAGAACTGGTCAAATTCGGTGGAAGCTAAGACCTGCGGGAGACGCCAATACCGAGCCAAGCCCCCATAGCGCCAGGGGGAAGGTGTAGAGACTAGACGGCCAGCCTGTAAAGGGAAGGTATAGTCCAGACCGCAAACTCGAAAGAGGCGGTGAAAGCCGTAGCGGTAAGCATAATCCTTTGGTCCAGGGTTCAAGTCCCTGCGGGCCCACCAGACAAGAAGACCAACCCCTCATCGGGTTGGTCTTTTTTTG
>DPSD01000330.1 GCA_003538495.1 Accumulibacter sp. | reverse complement strand
AACTCCGGCGAACCGGAACCGCGCTCGCCGCGCCGGCGATCTACCTCGGCGTCACCCTGTTCGTGCCCCTGCTGAATGCCTGGCTGAGTGGGCGAAACGGCATCGACATGATGCACGCGCTGTGGTCTGCCGGGATTCCGCTGGCCGGATTGCTGGTTTATGGCCTGCTTCGGTTGCCGGCTGACCGGAAGCGCGGCGGGGACGGAAAGCCTACTTTGACAGCGCCATGAACAATGGCGGCAGACGTTCCGGCAGACGTTCGTCGTGGGTATCGACGTCGGACGGCCTGCCATCGGTGAGGATGAGCATCAGTTTCTTGTCGGCGGTGCGCGTGCCGAGATAGTGCGCGGATGGCGACGTCGAGGTCAAGTTCGCTGCCCTGCTCGCAGGGTACGACCGTCCTCGACTAAACTGCGCATGCTCCATCTTTGTGCAAATCTCATGACTGCTACCATTCTTCTAGTAGAAGACGATAGGCCAATCGCCGACAACGTGATCCTCGCCTTGGCGCGCGAGAACATGGACTGTCACCACGTGACGCTTGCGGCCGAGGGCCTTGCCCTGCTGACAGCTGGGGGCTTCGATCTAGCCATCCTGGATGTTGGGTTGCCGGATGGAAACGGTTTTGACGTGTGCCGTTCCTTGCGTGGGTTTTCCGATATTCCTGTAATCTTCCTCACTGCCCGGTCCGACGAAATCGACCGGGTGGTGGGCCTGGAGATCGGCGCCGACGATTATGTGCTCAAGCCTTTCAGCCCACGGGAACTGGCGGCGCGGGTGAAGACCATTCTGCGGCGCAGCCGGAATGGTGTCGCCAAAGCGAATACCACTGCAGCAACGGCCTTCATCCGAGTAGACGACGAACGCGCGCGCATCGTCTGCGGAGGCCAGGCGCTTGATCTAAGCCGCACTGAATACCTGATGTTGAAAGCCATGGCGGCGCGCCCCGAGAAGGTGTTTAGCCGGGCCGAGCTGATGGACGCTGCCGGCCTGGCCGAGGCCAGTCTGGAACGCTCGGTCGACACGCACATCAAGGCCCTGCGCGCCAAGGTCGCAGCGGCCGCGCCAGACAGCGACCTCATCCGCACCCATCGCGGCCTCGGCTACAGCCTGGCACGGAACGGCGCTTGAACTTCTTCGTCCGTTACTTCGTCGGCTACGTCGTGGTCACCGCGCTGGCGGTGCTGCTGGCGATGAAACTGTTCACCGACCAGCTCGTGCCGGGCGTACGCCAGTCGGTGGAAGAAACCCTGGTGCAGACCGCCAACCTGATGGCCGAAATAGCGACCGGGGAGATTGCGCAGTCACCGGAGAAGCAAACCAGCCTGGCGGCCATCGAGGCCATGTTCCGCGCTTACGAAACACGCCGTTTCGACGCACGCATCTACGGCGTGCTGAAGAGCGAGCCCGATCTACGCGTTTACGTCACCGACGCTGCCGGCCGGGTCGTCTTCGACAGCACCGGCCGCGACGTCGGCAAGGACTATTCGCGCTGGATCGACGTCAGCCGCACCCTGAAAGGCGAATACGGTGCCCGCACCACGCGCGAAAACGAATACGACGGCGCCAGCAGCGTAATGTACGTCGCCGCGCCGATTCTGCGCGAGGGCCGCATCGTCGGCGTGCTCTCGGTCGGCAAGCCGTCGCGCTCATTCCAGGGCTTCATCGACCTGACCGTGGACAAGGCCTGGCAATCGGCCAGGTGGCTGTTCGGCCTGGCCATGCTGCTGGCGCTCGGTTTTTCCTACTGGATGACGCGCGACCTACGCCGTCTGGTCGAGCATGCCGACGAAGTCGCTGACGGCCGGCGCGCACGCATTCCGGTCGAAGGCCGGGGCGAGCTGCGCCGCCTCGCGCAGGCACTCGAACACCTGCGCGCCGAGCTGGACGGCAAGGCGCATGTCGAAAAAGTCTCGCAACTGCTGGCGCACGAACTGAAAAGCCCCATCGCCGCGATCCGCGGCGCGATCGAACTGCTACCCGACGAAACCGACGCCGACCGGCGCGCGCGCCTCGAAGCCAACATCGCCGCCGAATCCGAACGCCTGCAACGCATCGTCGAAGGCGTGCTCAATCTGGCCCGCGCGGAAAACCGCGACCGCCTCGACGAGGTCGAGCGCATCGCTTTCGACGCGCTGGTGGCCGACGTGCTCGACACCCGCGCCGCGCGCCTCGCCGCCAGGGAACTGCGGGTCGACACCCAACTGGCGCCTGTCGAGGTCTCCGGCAATCGCTTCCTGCTGCGTCAGGCCGTGGCGAACCTGATCGACAACGCCATCGACTTCAGCCCGGCCGGCGGCGCGCTCACGGTCGAACTGGAAACGGTCGACGGCAGCGCGCGCCTGCGCATCCGCGATCGCGGTCCGGGCATTGCCGATTACGCCCGGCCGCGCCTGTTCGAACGCTTCTACTCCACGCCGCGCCCCGACAGCGGCGAACGCAGCAGCGGCCTCGGTCTCAACCTGGTGCGCGAAGCCGCCCGCCTGCACGGCGGCGACATCGTGCTCGACACCCATCCGGACGGCGGCGCCGAAGCCCGGCTCGATCTCCCCCTAGCAAAAAACACCTGATCCACACACAGCCCACACGAATCTCCCACACGGCGCCGACACGCTTCGGTCGTCGCAATCCAAGGAGACCATCATGGGCAAACTGCTCAACACCAAACTCTTCGCGCTGGCCTTGCTGGCGCTGATTCTCATCTTCGCCGTCAGCCAGGTGGCCTGGAAAGTCGCCGAGCGCCGTGCCACGCGCGACAGCGTCGTCCAGACCATCGCCGACCAGTACGCCCGCGAGCAGCAACTCGTCGGCCCGCTGCTGTGGGTGAAATGCCGCGAGCCGCAGACCCTCGTCGAAACCGACGAACACGGCAGCCGGCGTCGTACCGTCGAACACGACTGCTCGCGCCTGATCCGGCCCGAGAGCGTCACCGGCCAGGGCACGCTGGGCGTCTTGGAACGCTACCGGGGCATCTACCGCGCCAACATCTACTCGGCCGCGCTGCATTTGCAGGCCGTCACCCCCGCCTTCCAGCCCGGACCGGAACAGACCATCGAATCCGCCGCGCTGGTGTTCGGCGTCAGCGATCCGCGCGGCATCAAATCCGTGCGCGTCGGCACCGCCGACGGCCGCGACCTGGAGACGCGGCCCGGCACGCCGGGCAAAGCGATCGACAGCGGCTTCCAGGTCCCGCTCGACCTGACCGAACTGAACCAGCCGATGAAGCTGACCGTGCAGCTCGACGTCGGCGGCAGCGGCCGTTTCGACTGGGTGCCCATCGCCGCAAGGAACGACCTCGAACTAAAATCTACCTGGCCGCACCCCAGCTTCGACGGCCGCTTTCTGCCCGAGCAGCGCGAAGTCGGTAGCAAGGGTTTCAGCGCCCGCTGGCAGGTCAGCGACTTCGCCACCGGCGGCGACAAGATGCTCGCCGAACGCAACGGCACCACCTTCGCCGATTCCTTCGGCGTTTCGCTCATCGACCCGGTCGACGCCTACACCCAGACCGACCGCGCCGTGCGCTACGGCTTTCTGTTCGTGCTGCTCACCTTGGGCGGCTTCTTCCTGTTCGAAATGGTCAAGAAGAAGCCCGTGCATCCGCTGCAATACCTGCTGATCGGTTTCGCCGTGGTGCTGTTCTTCCTGCTGCTGCTCGCGCTGTCCGAACACATTGGCTTCCTCAGCGCCTACCTCGCCGCCGCCGGCGCCTGCGTCGCCATGATCGCCGCCTACGGCCGTTCCCTGGTCGGCAGCTGGACAGGTGCGGCCGTGCTGGGCGGCGGCTATGCGCTGCTCTACGCCGGTCTGTACATGCTGCTCGCCTCGGAAGACTACGCCCTGCTCATGGGCGCCTGGCTCATCTTCGGCCTGCTCGCGCTGACCATGTGGTTGACCCGCAAACTGGATTGGAGCGCCATCGGTCGCGCCGAGAGCGGCAAGGCATGAAACGCCTACGCCGCCTGTGGCCGGCGGTTCTGCTGCTGGTCCTGATCGAAACCCTTGCCCCGGCCGGCCGCTTCGTCCAGCCCGTGGCCGGCGCTGCCCGTCACGACTGGAACCCAGCCAGCTTCTGGCACGGCAACTGGGGCGCCTCCGGCGTGCACAAGGGCATCGACATCTTCGCCCGCACCGGCACGCCGGTCGTCGCCGCCCAATCCGGACTGGTGCTCTACACAGGAGAAATTTCGCTGGGCGGCAACGTCGCGCTGCTCATCACCCCTCGCGGATGGCTGCACTACTACGCCCACCTCAACCGCATTGACGCCAGGCAAGGCCGCTGGCTCAAAGCCGGCGCATCGGTCGGCGCGGTAGGCGCCACCGGCGACGCCGTCGGGCAGCCTGCCCACCTCCACTATTCGGTGCTCACGCTGATTCCCAGGCTATGGGATTTCCGGCTGGGAGAGCAGGGGTGGAAGCGGATGTTCTATCGCAATCCGGACCGGCTGCTCGGAGACCAGTCCCCGTGATAGAGAAATGAAAACAGCGAACCTCAAATCAAAGGTTACCGAACCGGGTACGGATGTAGCAGAGGTAGTGGCCGCGGTGCGTCGGAGGGCACGCTGGATCTAGCAACGCCTGTGCGCGTATCGTGATCGCACCCGACACGTCTTGCCAAGAGAGTACGTGAGCGGGGGGACACACTTCTACCTGGGCTGGCGCTATGTGCTCAAGGTGATCCAGCACCATAGCGCGGACGAAAGCGTGAAGTTGCTGCGCGGCCGCCTGGAGGTCAGAACCCGCTCAAAGGAGGCAGGCAAAGCCGCGCGTTGCTCGATGGCTGGTACCGCAAGCGGGCTGAGGCCGTATTCACTCGGCGCCTAGCTGACTGCGTAACGAAGGTTCGATGGCTTAAATCAGACCCTGGCTTTCGCCTGCTCACGATGAAAACACAGTGGGGCAGCTGTTCGCCAAAAAGCGAACTCCTCCTGAACCCGCTACTAGTCAAAGCCCCTTCGTATTGCGTGGACTATGTCATCTTCCACGAACTCTGTCACCTCAATGAACACAACCACAGCTCACGCTTTAACT
>DPSD01000438.1 GCA_003538495.1 Accumulibacter sp. | reverse complement strand
GGCGATTTCCGGGAATCAAGATCCCGAACAACTACCGCATTGGCTTGTTTTGCTGGCCCTGAGCCCGGCCTAACGCGATGACTCTTGGTATGGCGTTTTGCGGAAATCACCCAAGAGCATGACGAGCAGGGCGAGACGCAACCACACACCGGCATTCCAGGCGCAAGTGGCACTGGCGGCGTTGAAGAGCGACAAGACGCTGGCGGATCTGGTCGAGCGCAGCAGCTGGTATGCGCGCCTGGCGGCGCAGCAGTTCAGCGCCTGATGGCTGGAGTCACTGCGCAGCGGTGCCGCTGCCTTCTTGCGGCGTTGGCGGGTCGCTGCGGGCCACCGCGAGTTCGCCGTCAGGCGGGCAATACAGAGCGGCTTCCTGGAACAGCCAGTCACGAAAGGCGACGACAGCGGCGTGCTGCTCGTCGGCGAGGCGGCAGACGAAAAAGTAGGAGAAAGGCGACTCAACGGCCATCGTGAAAGGCCGGCACAGGCGTCCGCTTGTCAGATCGTCGACGGCCAGCGTATGCCGGGCCAGCGCCACGCCCTGGCCCGAGGCGGCGGCCATCAGCATCAGGCTCGAGTCATCGAACACCGCACCCCGCTGAGGCTCCTCGACCACCACGCCGGCGGCACCGAACCATGGTTGCCACAGTTCATCGTTCGAGCGCAGCAGCGGCAGTCCCTGCAACTGCGCCGGGCTGACCAGCGCGTGGCGAGCGATGAACTCGGGTGAGCAAACCGGGTAGTACCAGTCCTTCATCAGCAGCCGGCAACTGAGTCCCGGGTAACGGCCAGGGCCGAAACGCAGGGCGACGTCGGTTTCGCCCCCCTTGATGTCGGCCAGCCGGGCGCTCGATTGCACCTCGACATCGAGCTCACGATGGCAGGAGATGAAGCTGCCGAGCCGCGGCAGCAGCCAGCGCGCGGCGAACGATGGCATGCAGGTCACGCGCAGACGGCGGTAGTCGCGTGCGGCAATCAGTTGCTCGGTCGCCTTGCCGATCTCGGCGAGTGCCCGCGAAACCCGCTCGGCATAGGCGGCGCCCTGCGTCGTCAGTTTCAGGCCGCGGCCGCTACGTTCGAACAGGGCGACGCCAAGGTAGTCCTGCAACTGTCGCAACTGATGACTGACCGCGCCATGCGTCAGGTGGAGCTGCGCGGCGGCCTTGGTGACGCTCTCGCTGTGCGCGGCCGCCACAAAAACGCGCAGGCTGCCCAGCGGTGGGCTACGTCGGCTATCTGTCAATTTGCTTCACATGTCACGTGAGAACAATTCGATTGTACTTGCTTCGCGCGACGATGAGAATCGCACTGTCTGTCCAGGACCGGGCAGGCACTACCGCCAGCAAAGGAGAACCCCATGACCGCTCTGTTACCCTACATCGAGTTTGAAGTGCGTGCCGCCGAGGCCGTTTCCCTCGACCGGCTCGCCGGCTGGACAGTCGTCGCGCTCGGTACGCGCATCTGGCTGACCGAAGAGAAGGGTGGTCGCGATATCTGGCTGCTTCCCGGCGACCGCCATCGTATCGCGGGTGCGGGCAGGGTCGTTGTCGAAGCGTGGCCGGCGGCGGGCGCGGACGCCGACCTGCCGGCGAAGATCCGGCTGGCGCCGCCGGCGGGAACCTTTGGGCGGCGCTGGTGCCTGCCGAAGTTCAGGCTAAGCCGCGTTGCGTCGGCCTGGATATGAACGTCCGGACGGATGCCCGGATCGCATCAACCATTGACGATTGGAGAAAAAGATGACGGACTTGACGGAAGCCACGCCACACCAGTTGCTGGGTCTCTATGATTCACCCTTCGTGCGACGCGTGGCGGTGACGATGAACCTCTACGCGATTCCCTTCACACACCTGTCGTTGTCGGTGTTCCGGCACATGGATGCCATGCGTCCCCTCAACCCGCTCTTCAAGGTGCCGATGCTGACGCTGCCGAGCGGCGAGAAGCTCTTTGAAAGCGCCTACATTCTCGACTATCTCGACGAACTGGCCGGCGAACGCGACATCCTGCCTCTGACGCCGCGCAGCGGCCCCGAGCGCCGGCAGGTGCAGCAAATGATGGCGCTGGCGATCGTCGCGACCGAGAAAGCGGTGGCCATCGAATACGAGCGCAAGCGCCCCGGCGAGTTGCAATGGGCCGACTGGACGGGCCGCCTGCGCGGCCAGATGCGGCAGGCATTCACCATGCTCGAAGAACGACTCACCGGCGATTTCCTGGTCGGCGGCCGCCTGACACAGGCCGACATCACTACCGTTGCCGGGATCGGTTTCGTTCGCTACGTCCTGCCGCACGAGTGGCCGGCGAGTGACTACCCGGCACTAGCCAGGCTGGCCGACAGACTCGAGGCGAGTGCCGCGTTCAAGGCCGTGCCGATCGACGAATGAGCGGCAGCGCGCCGCCGACGGACCCGCGCAGGGAGCGGACGAGGCGACTAATGAATCTCCGTGCCGCCTTCGACGACCTTTCAGCCAAGAGACTTCCTGCGCTATTTCGTGAGTCCGGCTGCCTTCGGCATGCTGGTGCTGATCATCGTCCAGGAAGCGGCCAAAGCCGCGTTCAAGGATGGTATCCTTGAAGTGACACTGCCCAAGACGGCCTCGGCGACGCGGACGAACGTGCCGATCGAGTAGCCTGCGGGGGCGTGCGGTTTCGCGGGCGGCGCTCTTGCCGTGGCGGGCAGGCCGGAGATGCCCGCCTTTTGCCCGCGGCGAGCGCGACAGGCGCAAGGGCTGAACGAACTGGCCGGCCTCGACCACAGACGCGGCCAGGGAGTCGATACTTGCGCCGTGTACTTCAATCCACTGCAGGAGAGCCTCATGCTTCAGATCAAAGTCAATGGCCAGCCTCGGCAGGTCGATGTTGCCCCTGACACGCCGCTTCTCTGGGTGCTGCGCGACACGCTGCAGCTTACCGGAACCAAGTATGCCTGTGGTCAGGCGCTGTGCGGCGCCTGCGTCGTGCATGTCGACGGCGTCCCGGCACGCGCCTGCCTGACGCCGGTCTCGGCGGTCGCGGGACGCGAGATCACGACCATCGAAGCCGCACACCAGTCGCGCGTCGGCCGGGCGGTGCAGGCGGCCTGGCGTAAACTCGATGTCGTGCAATGCGGCTACTGTCAATCCGGGCAGATCATGAGTGCGATCGCCCTGCTCGGCCGCCAGCGAAAGCCGACCGACAGCGACATCGACGATGCGCTGTCGGCCAACCTGTGCCGCTGCGCGACCTACCAGCGCATCCGCGCGGCAATCCACGAAGCCGCCCGATCCCTTGCCTAGGAGCTGAAATGGTCAACACGAAGATTGCCAATGCCAGCCGCCGGAGCTTTCTGCAAGGCGCCGCCGGTCTGACGCTGGGTTTCTGCCTGCCAGCGATCGCCCCGGCCGGGGCCGGAAAAGCCGCCGCGCCGGCCGGCCAGCCCTTCGAAGCGAACGCCTTCCTGCGCATCGGCACCGACGATAGCGTGACGGTGATCGCCAAACATCTCGAGATGGGTCAGGGAAGCTACACTGGTCTGGCGACGATCCTCGCCGAAGAACTCGACGCCGACTGGCAGACTGTCCGCCTGGAGGGCGCACCGGCCGACGCGTCGCGCTACAACAATCTGTTCTGGGGAGCGTCACAAGGCACTGGCGGTAGTACGGCAATGGCCAATTCCTGGGACCAGCTGCGCGCCGCCGGGGCGGCGGGCCGCGCCATGCTGGTCAACGCGGCCGCCCGGCGCTGGCAGGTGCCGGCGGGCGAGATCACGGTGCGCGACGGCATCGTCAGCCATCGCCGGTCGAAGCGGCAAGCGCGTTTCGGTGAACTTGCCGCGGACGCCGCCCGGGAAGCGGTGCCAGCCAGCGTGGTGCTCAAGGAGGCCAAGGATTTCCGGCTGATCGGCAAGCAGGCACCGCGCAAGGACAGCGTGGACAAGACCAATGGCCAGGCGCAATTCACGCAGGACATTCAGTTGCCGGGCATGCTGGTTGCCGTCGTCGCGCATCCGCCACGTTTCGGCGCCACGGTTCGCGGTTTCGACGCCAGCGCGGCCAGGCGCGTCCGGAACGTCGTCGATGTGGTGCAGATTCCTTCCGGCGTCGCGGTGCTGGCCAGCGATACCTGGAGCGCGAAAAAAGGGCGCGATGCGCTGCAGGTCGACTGGGACGAAAGCCGCTCGTTCAAGCTCGGCAGCGAGGAAATCGTGGCGCGCTATCGCGAAATGGCAAAATCGCCCGGCCTGGTCGCCCGTCGGGTCGGCAATACCGAGCAGGCCTTTGCCGGCGCGGCCCGAATCGTCCGGGCAACGTACGACTTCCCCTATCTCGCGCATGCGGCGATGGAGCCGATGAACTGTGTCATCCGCCTGAGCGAACGGGGGTGCGAGGTCTGGAACGGCGAACAGATGGCCACCGCGGACCAGTCGCGCCTGGCGGCGATCTTCGGCCTCACGCCGGAACAGGTGCGGATCAACATGCTTTATGCCGGCGGCAGCTTTGGCCGCCGGGCGAATACGCATTCCGACTATGTCGTGGAAGCGGCACAGATCGTCAAGGCGATCGGCGGCAAGGCGCCGGTGAAGCTCGTCTGGATGCGCGAGGACGACATGCGGGCGGGCTATTACCGGCCGCTCTTCCACCATGCCCTCGAAGCCGCCCTCGACGCGGGCGGCCAGCTCACCGGCTGGCGGCACCGGCTGGTCGGCCAGTCGATCCTGCTCGGCTCGCCGTTCGAGTCGATGATGGTCAAGGACGGGATCGACGCCGTCTCGGTTGAGGGAGCAGCCAACCTGCCGTACGCGATTCCCAACCTGCTGGTCGACCTGCACACCCCGAAGGACATCGACGTGCCGGTGCTCTGGTGGCGTTCGGTCGGCTCATCGCACACCGCCTATTCGACCGAGGTATTCCTCGACCAAGTGGCGAGAGCCGCTGGCAAGGATCCGGTTGCCTGGCGCCTCGAACTGCTGGCCGATCATCCCCGGCATCGCGGCGTCCTCCGACTGGCGGCCGAGAAGTCCGGCTGGGGAACACGGCTGCCGGCTGGCGTCAGGGGAACCCGGCGCGGCAGAGGCGTCGCGGTGCACGAGTCGTTTCACTCGTATGTCGCACAGGTTGCCGAAGTGACGGTTGCCGCCGATGGCACGGTCAAGGTCGATCGGGTCGTTTGTGCCGTCGACTGCGGTATCGCGATCAATCCCGACAACATCCGCTCACAGATCGAAGGGGCCGTCGGCTTCGCCTTGTCGGCCGCTCTGCATGGCGAAATCACGCTCAAGGAGGGCGCCGTGGTCGAGGGTAATTTCGACACCTATCGGCCGATCCGGATCGGCGAGATGCCACGGGTCGAGGTGCATATCGTTCCCTCGACGGCCAAGCCGACGGGTGTCGGTGAGCCTGGCGTTCCGCCGCTCGCCCCGGCGGTGGCCAATGCGATCGGCGCGGCGACCGGAAAGTATCCGGACCGTCTGCCGTTCCGTGCCGAAGACCTGCGTGCCTGAGAATGGACAGCGTCGATCGGCAGGTGCTCTCGGAGGTGCGACGCTGGGCGGAGCAAGGTTACCGCTTCGCGCTGGTGACCGTCGTCCGGACCTGGGGATCGGCACCGCGTCCTGCCGGCGCCTGGATGGCCTTGCGCCAGGACGGGCGGGTTTGTGGCTCGGTTTCGGGTGGCTGTATCGAGGACGACCTGATCGGTCGCCTGCGGGCAGGGGAGCTGGCCGGAGATCTTCCTTTCAGCCAGACGTATGGTGTGACGCGGGCCGAGGCGGAACGCTTCGGCCTGCCCTGCGGCGGGACGCTCGAACTGGTCATCGAGCCCCGTCCTTGCGCTTCCTTGCTTGCCCAACTCGAGGAAGAACTGGTGTGCGGAAGGCTCGTCGTCCGCTCGCTCACTCTCGCCACTGGCCAGGCAAGCCTCGCTGACGCGGCGCCGGGTGAATCGATCCACTGGGACGGCAAGCTGTTGCGAACCCCGCATGGTCCGGCCTGGCGCCTGCTGATCATCGGCGCTGGCCAGATCTCGCGCTACCTCGCCGAAATGGCGCAGGCGCTCGATTACGCCGTCACCATCTGCGATCCGCGGCCGGAGTATCGCGACGCGTGGCAGGTGCCGGGCAGCCGTCTGGCCGACGGCATGCCCGATGACGTCGTCCAGACGATGCGTCCCGACCCGCACCTGGCGGTGGTCGCTGTCACCCACGATCCGAAGCTTGACGATCTGGCCCTGCTCGAAGCACTCAAATCGCCGGCTTTCTATGTCGGTGCACTGGGATCGCGGCGCAATAACGCCAGGCGCCGCGAGCGCCTGATGCAATATTTCGATCTCAGCGCCGAACAGGTCGGCCGGCTGCACGGACCGGTGGGAATGGCGATCGGCAGCAGGACCCCGCCGGAAATCGCGCTATCGATTCTGGCCGAAATGACGGCCACCAAATACGGCATCGTGACCCGGACAGCCGATAACGGCCCGTACCGGCACGAATCGACAGCGGCCGCAAAGGCCGCCGTCGCAGGCTCGCCGCTCGCTTGATGAGCAGGACGACTGGCGAACTCGTCGGCATCCTGCTGGCTGGAGGCTGCTCGCGCCGCTTCGGCGCCGACAAGCTTCTGCACCGGCTGCGCGATGGCACGCCAATGGCCATCGCATCGGCCAGGACCCTGATCGCCGTCTGCCCCCATTCGGTCAGCGTCCTGCGGCCCCAACAGACCGAACTGCGCCGGCTCCTGACCGACACCGCGGTCGATGTACGGCTTGCTCCGGAGGCCGAAGCCGGCATGGGCAGCAGCCTGGCCTGCGCCGTTCGAGCGAGCGCCGACGCCGAGGGATGGCTCGTGGCTCTGGCCGACATGCCTTTTCTGACGGCCGCGACCTTGCATTCGCTGCTGCAGGCCTTGAGAAACGGTGCCGACATCGTCGCGCCGGTCTATCGCGGACGCCGGGGCCACCCGGTCGGTTTCTCCCGGCGCTGGTTTGCCGAACTCGCCTGCCTGCAAGGCGACGTCGGCGCCAGGCGAATCCTGGACGATCACCCCCGGTCGGTCACGCTCATCGCGCTGGATGATCCTGGCGTCCAGCGGGATATCGACACGCCGGATGATCTGCGGATCGAATAGCACGCGTCGTCGGCTTGGCGAGTGGCTCCTGCCGCTGTCCGCTCGATCCGGAAGGAGGGCGTTCGCCGATTCCGCCGTGCCGCTACGGTAGAAAGTCGGTTCGTGAGCAGTCACCGCAAGAGAATAATTGCTACCCTTGATGAACACCGCATCCCCCGATGACCAAGACCACAACCACGAATAAGCCGCGCTGGTATCAGATCCGGCTCAAGTTTGTCCTCATCATGCTGTGCCTCGCGGGCGTGCTTTACGTGCTTTACCGCGACATCCATCCGGGGATGGGATCTGGCCCCGCTGGCCCGGGCGTGCCGGCCGAAGCCTTCGCTTCATCCTGGAACGACGGTGATGTGCTGCTGCTGGGACTGGGTGACAGCATCGTCACGGGCTTTGGCGCACCGCCTGGGTTCGGCTTCTTCGACCGACTGGTCAAGGTACCCGACGGAGACGAAGCGGACATGACCGGCAAGGACTTGCGACACGTCTTCGCGAAGCTGCGGGTGCTCAACCTCGCGCAAAACTCCACCAGTTCCGGCGATCATCTTCGTTTCCAGATCGCCCTCATTCCTTTACAGTCACAAAGCACGCGTGGCGTTGTCGTTCTCTCCACCGGCGGCATCGACCTCATTCACGACTATGGTGCGAGCCCGCCGCGTGACGAGGCTCTCTATGGAGCGACCTGGAGCGATGGACAGCGGTACGCCGCAGCCTTTCGTCAACGCCTCGATCAACTGCTCGACGCGATCAGTGCGCGTTTTCCCGGAGGTTGTGACATCTTCATCGCGACCATCTTCGATCCCACCGATGGTGTTGGCGACATCGAGCGTGTGAATGTGTTCTTGCGATTCATCAAACCGTTCCCGGCCTGGCCGGATGGACTGCGCATCCATGCTGAATTCAATCGCCACATCCGTGAAGCCGCAGCCGCACGCGCCAATGTACATGTCGTCGACGTGCATGGAACCTTACTCGGTCACGGACTGCATCATCGTGATTCCAGGCATCCGCACTACCATTCCGAAGATCCAACGTATTGGTATTTCGCGAACCTCGAGGATCCCAATCAGCGAGGCTACGATGCAATCCGCCGCGCTTTCCTCAACGAAATGATCCGTTACCTCGTGCCAACAGCAACACAGTAATGCAGGGGCCGTGCTTCCCCGGCCCCGAAATCACCCGATCGCTGGGTCATTTACTTCCAGCCGGCGTGCTGCT
>DPSD01000655.1:2391-2548 GCA_003538495.1 Accumulibacter sp. | reverse complement strand
CGGCCGAGTGCTGGATCAGGTAGCGCTTGCCGACGCCGTGGGCGCGCACATCGGCCAGCGCCTGCCGCACCACGCCGAGCTGGTGGTAGCGCGGCCAGATCTGTGCGCGCTTCTTCCTGCCGCTGCGCGGGTCCCTCTCCTCGACGATCTGCGCGTA
>DPSD01000655.1:786-2084 GCA_003538495.1 Accumulibacter sp. | reverse complement strand
TGCGCGTAGTTCTCGAGGATGTCGGTCAGCCCCGGCGGCGTCAGCACCTCCTGCCAGAGGTAGGCGGTCTTGAGCCCGCAGGGGTTGGGCGGGTTGCCGGCGCCATCGTGATAACCCCGGTTGAAGGGCAGGAACCACGAGCCCTTGCCTTTCAGGTGGGTGCACATGCGCACTTCGCTGTCGTCCACCGCGAAGTGCACCGCGCAGCGGCCGAACTCGAACAGCCGCTCGCGCGGGTCGCGGTCGCGCCGGTACTGCTGAACGGCGTCCGCCACGGTCTGCTTGGTGAGGCTGTTCTTCAGCTCGAAGGTGGCGACGGGCAGGCCGTTGATGAACAGGCATAGCCCCTGTTTAACCTACCGAAAAAAACTTCTCGCGTAATCAATCGCTTGCAAGGCAAATGAATTTCTAATGGCACAACAAGCACGTAATGCTGTGTCAGGAAGTCAGTTTTCGGGTTCCTCCGGGTTCTGGGTTGACGCCCAAGGCGCGATAGATCGCCATCAGCTCGGGCTCGGCGCTGGTGGCCTTGCGAACATGCAGCGTGCGGCCATCGCGCTGGCGGAAAGTCGTCGTCACCCGGCGCTGGATCGAGAGGGTCTCGCGTAGCGTCGCCCAACTGTCGTGAATGCCCGCCGCCTTCAGCTTGACGCGAAGGAACTGCACGCACTGGTAAGCCAGCACGGTAATGAACAGATGGCCGTCGGCGCGCTCTTCCTTGTGATGAAAGACCGGCCGCAAGCCCAGTTCGCTCTTGAGACTGCGAAACACGCTCTCCAGATCGGTCAGCAGGGTGTAGGTGCGCCAGAGCCGCTCTTCATCCCAGTCGAGTTGATTGGTGCGCAAGCAATAGACGCCTGGGTGCGTCGCTTGGCTTCCCTCGCGCGGCAGCTTCTGCCAGGTGATCCCGGTAACCCGCTTGCCTGATTCGTCGGTGACCAGGTCCACCGTGTAATGCTGGCTGGCGCCGCGACTCTTCTGCTTGAGCCGGCCAATTCTTTCGCGCAACTTGTCGGGCCGTTTCTCGGCGCGCGGCTTGGCCAGGCCGTCCAGGATTTGCTGCAAACCGGCTTCGAAGCGCTGGCTGAAGGATTCGAGCATCGCCTCCTCCTTGAGCTGCCGACTCGGTGAATGGCAAAACAACTGCAGCTCTTTCCCGTCGTCACTGAGCGCCTTCTGCAGGCGCAGCGGTTGCTCGTCGGCGGTTTCGATGGTCACCGCCTGTGTTTCATCGAACTGGCGGGTCCCCCCGCGACGAACGACCAGGTAGCGATAGCCGTGCTCGACCAGCCAGGCGA
>DPSD01000655.1:0-500 GCA_003538495.1 Accumulibacter sp. | reverse complement strand
CCGTGCTCGACCAGCCAGGCGACATTCGCTTCGGTGGCGATGCCCGCATCCATGATCACCAGCGCCCCTGCCGGGGCATCCAGTCCGGTGAGCATGCCGGCCAGCGTGCCGGCTTCGCTGACATTGCCTTCGAAGGTCTGCGAGCGGCGGACAAAGCCGCTGCCGTCGAGCACCAGACCGAGGGTAATCAAGGGGCAATCGCTGCGCTTCTCCTTGGAACGGGCGCGCTTGGCCTTGCGATTGCTGGGGACTTCGCCTTCGAAATAGGTGTTGGTCAGGTCGTAGAGCGTGATCGTCTCTTCCAGACCAAAGAGGGTGCGAACGGTCCCGAACAAGCGCGCTTCGATCGCCTCCCGGTGCTTCATCAGCACATCCGAAGCGCGGTAAAGACTCATGTGCGACATCGACAGATAGTCGACGTCGATCAGCTCGCCCAAAGCGCTCTGCTTCTGCAACCAGTTCCAGGTCGCCCGCTCGGAGCCCGGATGACCCATTCTCCC
>DPSD01000018.1 GCA_003538495.1 Accumulibacter sp. | reverse complement strand
GCCGCATTCGGGAAAAGTTGCAGGTCGGCTCGCTTGCCGAGTTGTTCCGGCTGTTCATGACGAACGGCGAGCAGGGTCTGCGGCGCGATGAGTTCTCTCCTGTAGTGGAGTCCAGGGAAGGATAGCCCGCCCGGGCGGTCTGTCCGGTGAATCGCTGGTGCCGGTCCGCCCCCTCAGCGAAAGAGTGATTGCACCGCGGCGCCGATGGCGGCGGCAGAAGGAGCGTAAGCCTGTTCCAGCGGAAAACTGGCGGCGGCCGGCGCGTCCGGGCCACCGAGGCGCAGCACCGGCGCCCTGAGTGCGGCAAAGGCCTTTTCTGCGGCCAGCGCGGCGATTTCGGCGCCAAGGCCGGCCATCCGCGCCGCTTCATGTACTACCACCAGGCGTCCGGTCTTCCTCACCGAAGCCAGGATGGCGTCCTCGTCGAGCGGCTTGAGGCTGCGAAGATCGATCACTTCGGCCGCAATCCCGGCGGTGGCGAGGGTCGTCGCCGCCGCCAGGCAGTTGCCTACCGTCTTGCCGTAGGACACCAGAGTGACATCGGTACCGCTACGAAGCGTCGCCGCCGTGCCGAGGGCAAGCAGATGCTCGCCCTCGGGCACCTCGCCGGGCTGGTGAAGCAGAGCCAGATCGATGAAGAAGAGCACCGGGTTGTCGTCGCGGATGGCTGCCTTGAGCAGACCCTTGCAGTCGGCGGCGTTCGACGGCATCACCACCTTGATGCCGGGGCTGTGCACGAACCAGGCCTCGTTATTGTGGTTATGCTGCGCGCCGACGCCCCAGCCGGAGCCGGTCATCGCCAGGGTCACCAGCGGAAAGGAAAACTGGCCGCCGGACATGAAGCGCAGCTTGCCGGCGCTGTTGACCAGCGGGTCCATCGCGTAGCAGAGGAAGGGGGCGAAGAGCAGGTCGATCACCGGCCGCAGCCCGCTGGCTGCGGCACCAACGGCAGTGCCGGCGATGATGGCCTCGGCAAGTGGCGTGTTGCGAATACGCGCGCTGCCGAATTCGCTCAAGAGATCGTGGCGTTTGGTGGCGACGCCTTCGCCGAACATCAACACCGTCGGGTCGCGGCGCATCTCCTCGGCGATCGCGGCAGCGATGGTTTCGTAGGGAGTCTGGATTGGCATGGGAAATCCTCAGGCGTAAACGTCGCGGGTCATCTCGCTGATGTCGGGGAAGGGGGAGGCTTCGGCAAAGGCCAGTGCAGCAGCGATCCGCTGCTGTACTCGCTGCTGCAGCGCCGCGGCGGCTTCGGGGGTCAGCCGGCCGTTGCCGAGCAGGCGTCGGCGGCAGGCTTCGATCGGGTCACGGGCCAGCCAGGCGGCATGTTCGGCAGGATCGACGTACGCCTGGCCGTCCGGCTCGAAATGGCCGCGGCTGCGATAGGTATAGGTTTCCAGCAGGAAAGGCCGGCCGCTGTCGCGCACGTGCGCTGCCGCGGCAAGGGTGGCGGCACGCACGGCCGCGACGTCGTTGCCATCGACGGTCGCGCTATCGACGCCATAAGGCGCTGCCCATTCGGCGATATGGTCGCTCTTCATGGTCTCGCGACGATGCACGAAAGCCTGCCACTGGTTGTTCTCGCAGACATAGAGAATCGGCAGATCCCACACCGATGCGAGATTCAGCGACTCATGGAAGATGCCTTCACAAGCCGCGCCATCGCCAAAGAAGCAGGCGACGATTCCCGGCCGGACAAGCATTTTCTGCGCCAGCGCGACGCCGGTGACCAGCGAGAGTTCGCCGCCGACGATGGTCGAGGTCAGCACCACCCCGAGTTCGCGTACCGAGATGTGCAGCGAGCCGCTCCTGCCCTGACAGTAACCGTCGCGTCTGCCCATCACTTCGGCCAGCAGGCGGCCAGGGTCGGCGCCGCGTGCCAGGAGATGCGCGGCGCTGCGGTGGTTGGTGAGGATCAGGTCGTCGGCGGTGAGCGCGCTCACCACGCCAACCCCGGCCGCTTCCTGGCCAACCGAGGTGCAGGTGCCCGGTACCTTGCCGGCAGCGCTGCTCTCGACGATCATCTCCTCATAGGCGCGCACCAGCAGCATCTGCTCGAGCAGTTCGATCTCATCGATGGATTTTCTTTCTGGTTTCATGACTGTTCCCGTGGTGGTTCTGGCCATGCGAGTCTAGCCTACGCAGAAAAATCCGCAAGACGAAGGAAGCCGATACCTTCCCGTTCCAGATGCACGGGCCTGGACGCAGCGGGGCGCCAGCCTTGCAGCCTTCGATTGGTGGATTGAATTCGGTTCTGGTGGCAGAATGGGATTTCCATCGTATTTTCACAAAGGAACCATCATGTACGCCAATCCTGCGCGCTCATTCCTCATGGCGCTTGCCATGCTCCTGTCCGCACTCATCGCGCTTCCTGCCGCTGCGGAAAGTACAGCCGAACTCGACCGTGCATCACAGGCAGCGCTCAACAGACTGCTTGCCAAAGTGTCTGCGGCCAAGGCACTCAACGCCAAGGCCATTGCGGTACTGGTTTTCCCCAGTATCACCAAGGCTGGCCTGGTGGTCGGCGGCCAGTACGGTGAAGGCGTTCTGTGGCGGGACGGCAAGGCCGTGGGCCATTACAGCACCGCCGGCGCCTCGTATGGCTTGCAGGCGGGGGCGCAAAAATACGGTTATGCGATGTTTTTCATGAATGAAAAGGCATTGCAAGCGCTCGATGCCAACGAAGGCTTCGAAGTCGGTATCGGTCCGAGCATCGTGGTCATCGATGAGGGAATGGGCAAATCCCATACCACCACCACCATGCAGGACGATATCTACGCCTTCATTTTCAGCCAGAAGGGGTTGATGGCGGGGATCGGCCTGCAGGGCAACAAGATCAGCAAAC
>DPSD01000005.1:538-3070 GCA_003538495.1 Accumulibacter sp. | reverse complement strand
ACAAGGACAAGAAGGTCTATGCCTTCCTTCTCGCCGACTGGTCGAACATGAAGGAAGATGCTTTCTGGCAGCAGATGGTCAAACAGCACGACACCTGGCTGAAGGATCCCGCTGGCCAGGACATCACCCCCGCCCAGCTTCCCAAGAGCATCGGCAGCTTGCAGGATGACCCGCTGCGGACCCTCTCGGCCTGGGTGAGAGGAAGCTGTGGTTACGTCAAGTGCGATCCGCCCGGGGCCGCCAAGGACGAGGACGACCTGAGTTGTGCGGACAAGTTTCCGAATGTGACCTGCGCTGACGCCTACTTCCTCGAGTTCAAGTGGGGCGCCTACCTGGCCGGCGTTCCGGAGGTCAAGGATGCACTGGCAGGAGAGGCTTCCTGCTCGCAGCAAACCCCCCTGAACACCCAATGCCTCGACAATCAGTATGACAAGCTCAACAAGGCCCTGCCTGCGGCGATGCAAGCAGCGGCGGCACCTGCAGCGCAACAGGCGGTAGGCGAAGGCACTGGCTACAATTCCGTTGTCCAGACCGGTATAGCGCAGCCCAAGCACTGCAAGTAGACGTCAATCGGAGGAGGCAAGCGAAGGGGGACAGGAAGCAAAGGGCCAGGGTCACAGGTTTGCGTGCAAAGAACGAACTGACCCTGGCCGTCCGCAGTAACAGCAGTCAAGCTGATTGGTCGCTGCCGGTATCCCTTTCTGGCTTTGCAGCGGCCATGGCAATGATTCTGGTGGTGACGATCACATCGCCACGATGATCAGCAGCCGAAATGTTTACACCATTTTTACGTCCTGTTGACGACACTACAGGCATCTCCCCTTGACTCGGCAGTCCAGCCATGAAAACCCGGTCACCATCGAATTGGCAGCGCGCCCGTTATTTACTGGCTGCGGTGCTCTGCGTTCTGACGACGCTGGCTACAGTTCCGCTGCGCGAGGTGCTCGATCTTGCCAACATCGTGATGATCTTCCTGCTGACGGTGTTCGTCACCGCGGCATGGCTGGGACGCGGCCCGGCGGTAATGGCGGCGTTCCTTGGTGTGGCCTTGTTCGACTTCTTTTTCGTTCCACCACACCTTTCGTTTGCCGTGGCCGACGCACAGTATCTGGTGACCTTCGCCGTCATGCTGGCCGTCGGGCTGATCACTTCCCAACTGGCCGCCCTGCTTTCGGAGCGCACCCAAGAGGCGCAAGCGCGCGAACATGATACGCAAGCGCTCTACGATCTGGCCCGAGACCTTGGCGGCACCCTGACCGTCGACCAGGCCAGAGACATCGCACAGTGCTTTCTCGGTCGCCTCGATCTGGATGTCATCGTGCTGGTTGCCGACAACTCCCGGCCGGGCCTCCTGTTTCAGCAATATGGCGGTCGCCGCCTGAGCGAACTGGAACTGACTTTCGCACGTTCGACCTACGAACACCACACCCTGGTCGAAACCGATGCCCTCGCTGGCCTCGGCGTGGCGATCGTCTTTCTGCCCCTAGTGGCACCGACGCATATTCTCGGTGTCCTGGCACTGGCGCCGCGCAGCGATGACGTCGATAGCCTGCACTCGCAACGGCCCCTGCTGGAAGCGGTGGCATCGCTGCTGGCGATCACCCTCGAGCGTCTGCACTTCGCCGCTGCAGCGCAGCGCGGGGAAGTGCAGGTTGCGGCGGAGCAGTTGCGCACATCGATTCTGTCGTCGCTGTCGCATGACTTGCGCACCCCGTTGACGAGCCTGGTCGGACTCGCCGATACCCTGGCGAAGCCACACCTGCCCGAAAATGCCATCGAGACGGCCACCATCATTCGTGATCAGGCCCGCGCGATGCACCATCTGCTGTCGAATCTTCTTGAAATGGCCCGCCTGCAGGCGGGCAACATCCCCTTGAACAAGGAATGGCAAGCCTTCGAGGAGATTGTCGGGTCGAGCACACGCCTGCTCGCAGGACTTCTCGCCAGTCGTAAGCTTGAAATCGACTTGCCGAAGGATCTGCCG
Source organism: Accumulibacter sp. (assembly GCA_003538495.1). The sequence goes on along the minus strand of DPSD01000005.1, from coordinate 1,086 downwards.
CTGCTGCACTTCGACGCCGTACTACTGGAACGAGTGCTGTGCAATTTGCTTGAAAACGCCGCCAAGTATTCCCCCGAGGGATCGCGTATCCAGTTGGTCGCGCGCACACGCGACAGCTTCCTGGAAGTCGCGGTCGGCAACGACGGCGCCGGCTTTCCCGTGGATCGACTCGACCAGGTCTTCGAGCTGTTTGCCAGGGGCGAGCAGGAGCCGGCGGTTGCCGGCACGGGCCTCGGGCTGGCGATCTGCAAGGCGATCATCATTGCCCATGCTGGCACGATTGTCGCCGAAAACCGTCCCGGCGGAGCTTGGGTGCGTTTCACTCTACCCCTCGGCACGCCGCCCGCCATGGAAGAAGAGGCTACGAGATGAGCGAGACGCAGGCGAGCGTGATCGTCGTCGAGGACGAACCGAAAATTCGCCGATTCGTATGCGAAGCCTTGCGCAGCGAGGGTTGGGTTTCGCTCGAGGCGGCTACGGCAAGACAGGGGCTGGACGAAGCCGCTCGCGGCCAGGCCGATCTGCTGATCCTCGACCTGGGCCTGCCC
>DPSD01000005.1:0-264 GCA_003538495.1 Accumulibacter sp. | reverse complement strand
ATCCTCGACCTGGGCCTGCCCGACATGAATGGGATTGACTTCATCCGTGATTTGCGAGCCTGGTCACCACTGCCGATTCTCATCCTGTCGGCACGCTCGGCGGAACGTGACAAGATCTCTTCCCTCGATGCCGGTGCCGACGACTATCTTTGCAAACCCTTCGGCGTTGGCGAACTGCTCGCGCGGGCGCGTGCCCTGCTTAGACGCCATTGGCACAGCGGTGAAACCAAACCTCAACATCGCTTCGGCGACGTCGAGGTGGAC
>DPSD01000239.1 GCA_003538495.1 Accumulibacter sp. | reverse complement strand
CGGCGGCGTTGTCGAGCAGGTTCAGGATCGCTTGTGCCAGCGTACGGTCGGCGACGATCGACGGCGCCGGCTGCTCGCCCTGCAGCGCCACGCCGAGCAGCGCGTGCGGCCGGATCAGTTGCCATTCGTCAAGCAAGCGGTGCAGGTAGGCGTCGAGCGCCAGCGGGCGCAGGCTTTCGTCGCGGCTGTGGTCGGTCGAGGCGAGGAGCTGCGAGATCGTCTGCTTGCAGCGATCGACCTGTGCCCGCAACAGCTGCAGGTCTTCGGTCAACTCCGGATTGTCGCGATGGTTCAACTCGATCTCGCGGATCACCACCGCCATCGTTCCCAGCGGCGTTCCCAGCTGGTGCGCGGCGCCGGCGGCAAGCGTGCCCAGCGAGAGGATTTGCTCGTCGCGCAGCACCGCTTCGCGGGCGCCAGCGAGTTCTCGTTCGCGATCCTTGAGGGCGGCGGCCATGCGCGTCAGGAAGAAGGCCACGACGACGACGCTGATTGCGAAGTTCAGCCACATCCCGAGGACGTGCAGGGCAAAGCCGCTGCCATGTCCGGCGTGTTCGGTCGCGTCGCCGGTGGCGCGCGCAAGCAGCGCGTCGAACTGCGCCAGATCGCCCTGCGGCGGCGGCAGCGGCAATTTCCAGAAGACCAGGAAGGTGTAGACGGCCAACGTCAGTCCGGCCATCGCCCAGGCGTGCCGGGCCGGCAGCATCGCCGCCGCCAGCATCGGCGGCAACAGGAACAGCGAAACGAATGGGTTGGCCGAACCACCGGCAAAGTACAGCAGCACGCCCAGAGCGCCGACATCGATCGCCAGATGCAGGAAGACTTCGCGTTCGCTGACCGGGCCACCACGTTCCAGGCGCCATTGGGTGCGCAGATTGACCGCGGCGAGCAGCGCGATGACCGCCGCCATCGGTACGACCTCGAGCGGGATCTTGAGCCAGGCCACCGCCAGCACCAGGACCACGGCCTGAGTCAGTACCTCGATCCGGCGCAGCGCGACCAGCCGCACGAGCGGATTCGCGGTACCCGGCAAGAAAGCCTGTGGCTGCTCGTGATCCGTTCGCGACATCGGTCGATGCAGTCCCTTGAAGCAGTCGAAAGCCGCCATAGTACCCTGTGGGCAAGATCCTGACCGGGTCTGCGGCAATCTGTCGCGAGTGGATCAGGGCGATCGGCAAGCGCCTGGTTTGCGGTACATTTTTTCCGCAGAAAGTTCCGCCAACCCATTCCGATGCGAATGATTCTCATGTATATTGTGAGGGTGGTCGATCGGGTCTTAGCCGGTTGCCGCCGCGCTGACGGCGGCAGAGTTTCGCGAGCCAGGTTCTCGCGGTTTTTTTTGGCGTTTTCACATGCGTGCACCTGAAGCGGCACGCCGGGGAAGGGCGTAGCTGTAATGAAGCCAATGGAATTGATTACCTTGTTCGAACTGCCGCAGGGGCAGGAAGGTACCGTCAGCACCGGTGCTCTTGCCGGCAGCGGTGACGCCGCCGATCGCGAACTGGCGCTGCGGCTGGTCGAGGTCGGCTTTGTCGACGGCGAACGTGTGCGGGTCGTTGCGCGCGGATTTCCGGGCGGCGAACCGTTGGCGGTGCGGGTCGGCAGCACGATGTTCGCTCTGCGCAAGTTCGAAGCCGAACGGGTGCTGGTTGCGCCGCTGTGTGCCGGCAAGGTGGAAAGCGCGTGAACACCGCCACTGCCACGAATGTGATGCCTTTGAGGAATACCACGATCCCGGCAGGTGCAGCACTGAGCCTGGTTCTGCTCGGCAACCCGAACTGCGGCAAGACCGCCCTGTTCAACCTGCTGACCGGCAGCCGGCAGAAGGTCGCCAACTATCCTGGCGTGACCGTCGACCGCAAGGAGGGGCAACTGACGACCCCCGCAGGCAAGCGCTTCCGGATCCTCGATCTGCCTGGCGCCTACAGTCTCAACGCCGTCAGCATCGACGAGGAGATTACCCGCGACGTGGTCCTCGGTACGCTGGCCGGCGAACAGCGCCCCGACCTGATCGTCTGTGTCAGCGACGCCACCAACCTCAAGCTCAACCTGCGCCTGGTGCTGGAAGTGAAGCGCCTGGGGCTGCCGATGATGCTGGCGCTGAACATGACCGACCTGGCCAGCAAACGCGGCATCGAAATCGACGTAGCCGCTATGGAGCGCGAGTTGGGCATGCGGGTGGTCAACACCATCGCCGTCCAGCGCGGCGGCGCCAGCGCCTTGATCGAGCAACTCGAAGGCAAGCTGCCCGACGGTCCGCAACGCGCCGTCGACTGGCTGCCGCCGGATGTCGCCGACGTCGCCGCCACGCAGCGCGAAGTACGGCGGATCCTGGCCACCTGCATCCGCGAACCGGCAATCGACACCCGCTTCGACGAGCGGATCGATCGCATCGTGCTGCACCCGGTCTGGGGAATGCTCGTCCTCGCGGCAACCCTGTTCCTGATGTTCCAGGCGGTGTTCAGCTGGGCCGCGCCACCGATGGAGCTGATCAAGGCCGGTGTCGAGGCTTTCGGCGCCCTGCTCGCGGCGCATCTCCCCGAGGGACTGCTGCGCAGCCTGCTGGTCGATGGCATCGTTGCCGGCGTCGGCAGCGTACTGGTTTTCCTGCCGCAGATCCTGATCCTGTTCCTGTTCATCCTGGCCCTCGAGGATTCCGGTTACCTGCCGCGCGCGGCCTTCCTGCTCGACCGTTTGATGGGCACCGTCGGACTGTCGGGGCGATCGTTCATTCCGCTGCTGTCGAGTTTTGCCTGCGCGGTCCCCGGGATCATGGCGGCACGCACCATCACCAACTGGCGCGACCGGCTGGCGACGATCATGATCGCCCCGCTGATGACCTGTTCGGCGCGCCTGCCGGTGTACGCGCTGATCATCGGCGCCTTCATTCCGCAGACGACGGTGGCTGGCGTCTTCAATCTGCAGGGGCTGGTGCTGTTCATCCTCTACGTCGCCGGCGTGGTCAGCGCGATGGCCGTTGCCGGCGCGCTCAAGCTGACCGTCGCCAAGGGCCTGCAGCATCCGCTGATGCTCGAACTGCCATCGTACCGGTGGCCACATGGCCGCAATCTGGTGCTTGGGCTGATCGAACGCGCCCGGATCTTCATCCGGCGGGTCGGCAACATCATCCTGGCGCTGATGATCGTGCTGTGGTTCCTGTCGACCTTTCCAGCGGCACCCGACGGCGCCATCGGCCCGGCGATCCAGTACAGCTATGCCGGCATGCTCGGGCATACGCTGGAAGTCATTTTTGCGCCGATCGGCTTCAACTGGCAGATCTCGATCGCCCTGGTCCCCGGCATGGCGGCTCGGGAAGTCGCCGTCGGCGCGCTCGGCACGGTCTATGCGCTGTCGGCCGCTGGCGATGACCTGTCCGCGCAACTGGCACCGATGCTGGCTGCCGGGTGGTCGCTGCCGACCGCGTACTCGCTGCTGGCGTGGTACGTTTTCTCGCCGCAGTGCCTATCGACGCTGGCGGTCGTCAAGCGCGAAACCAATTCGTGGCGCTACCCGCTGCTGATGGCCGGCTATCTGTTCGCGCTGGCCTACGGTGTGGCGTTCATCACCTACCGCGTGGCGCTGCTTCTTGCCGGAGGCGGCCATGTTTGAGGACTTTGTGGTTTTCGCAGTGGTCGCCTGCGCGGCGGCTTTCGTGACCTGGCGACTGCTGCCTGGCGTCTTGCGCGACGCGCTTGGCGAGCGTTGCGCGACGCTGGCGCAGCGTGTAGGCTGCGCGAAGGCCGACCCCGAAGCAGCGCACCGAAGAGCCTCCGCCAGCAAGAGCCAAGGCTGCGGCGGCTGCACCGGTTGTTCGACCAATCCGACGCCACCCCGGGTGGCGGCCATCTCGCTGAAAGAAAAATAGGATGTTGATGGCAAAACAAGCGCTCGGAGCCGCGCGCGGCGTCATGCTGCTCGCCTCGCTGATCGCCCAACCCATCGCCGCGCGTGCTGCAGCAGCTGACGGTAGAGCCGAAGCGGCCGATTCGCTGGAAAGCGAAACCGCACCCGCAGACGATAGCGCGGCGGCCGATGGCGCCCCGGACTGGCGCGAAACGACCCTCGGCGCCGACTGGGGCGGTGCCCGCAAGCGGCTGTACGATGCCGGCGTGCAAATCGACGCGCTGTACACCGCCGACTACCTGCGCAACAGCGGCGGCGGCCTGCAGAGCGGTGGCGCGGCCATGGGTCACCTCGACCTGATCGTCCAGCTCGACGGTCGGAAACTTGTCGGCTGGCAAGGCGGCTCGGCCTACCTGCAAGTGATCAGCAACAGCGGCGGGCGGGTCAATCTGAACTACGTCGGCAGCCTGATGGGCGTCGACAACTTCGAAGCGCCGGTCAACCGCAGCGGCATCTTCCAGGCCTGGCTGCAGCAATCGTTTCTGGACGACAAGGCCTCGCTGCGGGTCGGCCTGTACCCGATCGATTCCGAATTCTACGTCACCGAATCGTCGGGCGTGTTCATCCACCCGTCGTTCGGGATAGCCGCCGAGGCTGCCGACTTCGGCACCCTGGCGGGTCCGTCGATCTATGCGACGAGCACCTACGGCGCCCGCTTGCGGGTCGACCCCGACCCCGCCTGGTACGCCATGCTGGCCGTCACCCGGGGAGTGTCGAGCAATCGCGTCGCGACCGCCGGACCCAACCTCGGCTGGCAGCAGGGCAGCGGCAGCATGGTCATTGGTGAAGTCGGCGTCAGTCCGGCCAAAGCCGGGTGGCTTGCCGAGCGGCCAGGGTCGACCGAGTTCCAGGACGACGGCTTCGCAGCGACCAGCAAGCTGGCGCTGGGAGCGTGGCGCTTTGCGCCGCAGTTTCCGGAACTGGTGGCGGTCAATGCTGCCGGCGACCCCCTGCTGACGACGCACTGGGGCGCTTACCTGCTCGGCGAGCAGACCGTCTATCGCGTGCCGGGATCGAATCGGAACCTGACGGCCTTCGTTCGTTACGGAATCACCGACGGCGAGACCAACAGCATCGGCTACTCGGTCAGCGCCGGTGCCAACTACCGCGGGCTGTTCGCCAGCCGTGAGAACGACAGCTTCGGTATTGCCGCGACGCGCGCGCACGTCGGGCCGCAAGGGCGAACCCTGTTGTCCGAAGGCGTCGGCGCGCCGCTGTCGTCGTCGGCGGAAACAGCGGTTGAAATGACCTATCGGGCGCAACTCGCACCCGGGGTAATCGTGCAGCCGGTCATCCAGCGAATCTTCAACCCAAGCCTCTACCTGCCCAACGCCACCGTCGCCGGCGCCCGCCTGCAGCTGGCACTCTGATCGCCTGTTGCCGCGTGCCTGCCGGCAGCAGCCTAGACCAACGACACCGTTTCCCGGGCCTGTTCCGAAACCAGCCGGGACAGCGCGATCATCAGCTCTTCGCCGCCACGGGTATCCTGCCAGCTGCTGCCGTCCCAGTGGTAGTGGAAGCCGCCGGACCGCGCTGCCACCCAGACTTCCCGGGCGGCGTCGTGTCGGTTGACGATGATCTTGCTGCCGTCGGCGAAGTCGATTTCCAGCACGCTGTCGC
>DPSD01000021.1:2435-4875 GCA_003538495.1 Accumulibacter sp. | reverse complement strand
ACCACAGCCAGCGCCAGATGACGCTGTGGACGGACAGCCGCAACCATCTCCTCGACGACCTCGTTGGTGGTTGCTGGTTCGCCATCGTCGCGCTCCTGGTCGGCGTCCCGCCAGGCCACTTCATTGGCCTGCTGATCGTCGTCAAGACCATCGAAAACCTCTCGCACGTCAATGCCCGGCTGTCCTTCGGCCGCATTGGCGAACTCCTGCTGGTCAGCCCGCGCTACCATCGCTGGCACCATGCCATCGACCTTCCTGCCGGCCGGCAGTACCGCTTTGGCTGCAATTTCGCGATCCTCCTGCCGATCTGGGATCAACTCTTCGGTACCCAGTATCGTGGCCAGACGATGCCGCCCTGCGGCCTCAGGCAGGGGCCACTGCCGGAATCGGCCGCGCGGAGTGGCTTCTGGCAACAGCAGTGGGAAGGACTTTGCGCCCTCGCGGCGACGTTTCTCCCGGAAAACAATCATGGCGAAGAACGCCAACGCCAAAGCCAAAGCCAATGATGAAGACCTTCCATGCTCGATGAAGCTCGCTCTTTTGCGCTGACAGCGCACGGCAGCCAGATGTACGGCGACCGGCCATACGCCTTCCATCTCGAAGCGGTCGTCGGCCTGTTGTCGCCCTATGGCGCCGAAGCACAGATCGTCGGCTATCTACACGACGTCGTCGAGGATACCGGGGTCAGCGAAAGCGATATACGCGAGCGCTTTGGACCCCTGATTGCTGACTGTGTCAGCCTGCTGACCGATTCTCCCGGTGCCAGCCGTGCCGAGCGCAAGGCGGTCACCTACGCCAGACTGGCAAAGGTCAGCGGAGCCACCGAACTGGCCCTGGTAGTCAAGGCTGCCGACCGCCTGGCCAACGTCAGGTGCTGTGTCGCCGATCAGAGGCGCCGCCTGTGGGAGGTCTACCGCAGCGAGCACCCATGCTTCCGACAAGCCGCCTACCGTGACGGCCTCTGTGAGTCACTGTGGATGGAACTCGACGCCTTGCTGCAGGTATCGCCCTGATGATCGCCGGGAGAGCAAGCGGTGTTTGAAATCCAGAACTACGCGAGCTTCGTCGCCGCGATTCTCGTCTTCCAGTTGATTCCCGGTCCCGGCACGCTGGCCATTCTCAACGCCACTGCACGCAACGGCATCGCCGCCGGCATCGGCGCCGTCCTCGGCACACTGCTCGGCGACATGGGGTATATGGTCGCGGCAATTGTCGGCCTGGCCGCCGTGATGAAGGCAAACCCTGCCCTTTTGCAGGGCCTGCAGTGGTTCGGTGCCGCTTATCTGGGCTGGATGGGGCTGCAACTGTTGCGAAGACCGCTTGCCAGTGGCAATGGCGACCAGGAGGCCAGAAAAAGCGCCTGGGTGTATTTCCGGCAAGCCTTTGCGGTCAGTCTCACCAACCCGAAGGTGATGCTCTTCTTCGTGGCCTTCTTCCCCCTCTTTCTGCGCGCCGACGCCTCCGCCCTGACGCTTGGCGTGATGATCGCGCACGTGACCCTCCTCAGCTTTCTCTACCAGGCCGGCCTGGTGCTGCTTGGCAACGCGGTCGCGCGCAGACTGAGGACGCTGCCGCTGCTGCGCACGCTGGCGACCCGTCTGGCGGGCTCGGCCCTGCTCGGTTTCAGTGTCAAACTGGCACTCGACAATCGTTGACACAGGCTACGCCACAACAAGCCCCAAGAGCTAGGGCGTGTCATCGATTACCGGATCCTCCCTTGCCGACTGCTCGCGCAGTATGCTGCACTACATGCCGTTCAAGAAACAGGATGTCGATGCCTGGGTGCGCGCGGGTGGCGCAGCGGCCAGTAGCGACGATTTTGAAAACAGGGAGGGTTCCAGTGGCTAGGGTCAAGGCAGCAAGCTCCGAACAGGGCGAGGAGATGAGCGATCTTGCTCAGGCGGAGCAAGAGACGGAAGACAGCGCGCTGGAAGAAGGCAAGGTCTTCGACTACATCACCGGCAATCCTGTCAAGGACAGCGAAAGAGAGCGTGTGCGGCAGCGCATTGCGCGCGCCATCATCCATGAATATGGCATTGCTGCCGAGGACATGGAGCCGGACTACGGCGTGAAAGTCGCGGGGCGAAACAAGAGAATCGACATCGCCATCTTCCGTCCCGGCACCCCGCACGAGGACCAGAATCTCTATCGTGCTGTTGCCGTGGACAAGGAGCCCAAGGTGGGCACCAAGGGTGCCTATCGCATGCGTGACCCTGACGAGGCGCGCAAGGAATTCCAACTGCTTGAAGCGGTCATGGCCGAGGTCGAGACTTGCGAGTACGGACTGTGGACCAACGGGCTGGAGTTCTTCTTTTTCCGCAAGGAAGTCACTCGCTTCGATACCCGCTTCAAACCCATCGCCGACTGGCCGATGGGCGACGAGACCATTGGTACCCGTGAAGGCGCGTCGCTCGCCAGGATGCGGCGGGCCGATCCGGTT
>DPSD01000021.1:1691-2144 GCA_003538495.1 Accumulibacter sp. | reverse complement strand
AGCTGCGCACGGCTTTCCGTCGTTGCCACAACTACATCCATGGCAACGAGGGCATGCCCAAGGACGCCGCCTTCTGGCAGTTCCTCTACCTCATCTTCTGCAAGATGCACGATGAGCGCAGTTCTGGCGAGCAGCGTGTCTTCTGGGCCGGCCCCTACGAACCGTTCAGTCCCGAAGGGCAGAAGGAAATCCGCCGACGCATCGTGCCGCTCTTCGAAAAGGTGAAGCATGCCTACCCGGACCTCTTCAAAGGTAACGAAGAAATCACCCTGTCTGACCGGGCACTGGCGTTCATCGTTTCCGAACTCTCACGCTACGACTTTGCGCGCACCGATGTCGATGCCAAAGGTGCGGCCTACCAGGAGATCGTCGGTACCAATCTGCGCGGCGATCGTGGTCAGTACTTCACGCCGCGCGGCGCGATTCGGCTGGTCATCCAGATGCTTGCCCCGA
>DPSD01000021.1:1173-1418 GCA_003538495.1 Accumulibacter sp. | reverse complement strand
TCAGTTCACATCCGGGTGCTTGGCCTGAAGGAAAGCGAACGGTTACTGGACCCGGCTTGCGGCACGGGTGGTTTTCTGGTCGAGACACTGAACTATCTCAACAAGGTTTTTCACGACGAAAAAAACGTCAGGCCCGGCGACGAGGATACCCAGGAATTCATTTCGCTGCGCGACCGTCTGGCCGATTTCGCCGCCAACAAGCTCTTCGGTTCGGACTTCGATCCCTTCCTCGTTCGTGCCGCGCA
>DPSD01000021.1:0-1125 GCA_003538495.1 Accumulibacter sp. | reverse complement strand
TCAACTCAACACCGTTGCAAACGATGTCATACTGGAACGCCGTGATCTTCTCGATCGTCGCGCGATCGCTAGGATCTAATTTCAGGAACGCTTCGTGGTCGAAGTTCGGCATCGAGAACGGGTTGTGGGAGAAGTCGATCTTCTTCTCCTCCTCGTTCCACTCGTACATCGGAAAGTCGACGATCCAGCAGAAATGGAAATCGTAATAGGGCGATCCCTTCCTCGTTCGTGCCGCGCAGATGAACGTGATGATGGCCGGCAATTCGCTTGGCCACCTGTACCACATGAACTCGCTCGAATTTCCCGTCGGTCACCTGCCGGGCGTCAAAGCGGCGAATGACACGCTTCGCCTCGGAAGCGTGGACGTCATCGCCACCAATCCACCCTTCGGTTCGGACATCCCGGTGACCGAGCGGACCATTCTCGAGCAGTATGAACTCGCCCGCCGCTGGATACGTCAGGGCGATGGCTTCGTCATGACCCAGGCGATCAAGCCCGCCGTTTCACCCGAGGTGCTGTTCATCGAGCGTTGCGTGCAGTGGCTGCGGCCGGGCGGCCGCATGGGCATCGTTTTGCCGGACGGCATTCTCGGCAACCCCGGTGACGAGTACATCCGCTACTGGATTCTCCGTCATTGCTGGGTACTTGCCAGCATCGACCTGCCAGTCGAGTCCTTCATCGTCGAAGCCAACGTCAATATCCTCACCAGCCTGCTGTTCCTCAAGAAGAAGCCCACGCAGGAGATTCAGGCCGGCGATCTGGGCAAGAAGCAGGATTACCCCGTATTCATGGCAGTTGCCGAAAAAGTCGGTTTCGACCGCCGTGGCAACGTCCTCTACAAACGTCGACCGGACGGCGAAGAGATCCTCGTCGACAAGAGTTATGAAGAGAAGGTGCGCATCGGCGGCAGGCTGGAAGTGCGCACCCTGCACCGTAAGGAGCGCATCCTCGACGACGACCTGCCGGACATTGCCGCCGCCTACGCGGAATTCCGCGCTACGCATCCGGAGCCCGGGCAGTGATCACGCGGCTGGAAGCGATCCGCTACCGCTGCTTCGAGCGGCTGGCGATTGATCTGAGTAATTTTCAGGTCATCGTTGGTGCCAACGGAGCGGGCAAGACCAC
>DPSD01000268.1 GCA_003538495.1 Accumulibacter sp. | reverse complement strand
GCACGCGGTATCGGCGGGCTGCGGCTGGGGGCTGCCCGCGGCTGCTACGCGCTTGGCGAAGCGCTCAGGCTAGCCGGAATCGGGAAGGGTCGGCTTTGAAGTTCCGGCGCTTCGACCCCGGGTCTTGCGGTTTTCCGAGACCGCTGATTTCGCCCTTGCCCGACACGCCCGCCTGGCCGTCGCCGGCGCGGTGGTTCTCGCCGCCCGCCCGCTACTGCGCGGCGAACCGTTTCCGCCATTTCACGCGCGGCCGCTATGCGCTTGGCGAAGCGTTCAGGCTGGCCGGACTGGATCACCACGGCGTGCTGCTGGCTCCCGCCTATCATTGCGTGACGATGCTCGACCCGGCGCTGGCGCTGGATGCAGAAGTCCATCTGTACCCGCTTCAGGCCGACCTGTCACCCGACCCGATGGCACTGGAAAGGCTTCTGGGGACCCTCCAGAGACCGGTCAAGGCGCTGCTGGCCACGCACTACTTCGGTATCGCCCAGGACTTTTCGCACTTGAAAGCATGGTGCGTCGATCACGGCATAGCCTTGATCGAGGACTGTTCGCATGTGCTTCTTACGGAGCGCTTTCGCGCCGCGGGCACCGGCATCCATGGCCATTTCGTGACCTCCAGTCCCTACAAGTTTTTCGCGTGCGACGATGGCGGACTGCTCTACGCCGCTGACGCGCAGCGCCTCGACCCGGTGGCAACGACACCAGCAACGCTGATCGAAGAGTTGAGAGGTCTCAAGAACGCTGTGGAACGAAGCCGAGGCAGAACACTCCCGTCCCGCGACAGCGCTTCGATCGACGAGCGGCTTCAGTTCCTGAGCGCCAGGCAGCTGGACTGGGGTAATGACCAGCTGATCGACCGCGATGGCCCGTCTTCGCTTTTCTCGATTGCATCCGCCACCACCAGTTCACTGCGCAGCTCGCAGTTTGTCGTGGACCATTCGTCGATCGACGAAAACATCCGGCGCCGACGCGAGAATTACCAGCGCTGGGTGCGGACCGTTGCCGCCGTCCCCAACTGCCGCGCGCTATTCCCGCTACTGCCCGCAGACTGTACGCCTTACATGTTCCCCTTGCACATCGACCATCCGAACCCCCACTTCCATTGGCTGAAGCATCTGGGGGTCCCGATCTGGCGCTGGGACGAGATGGCTGACTCGACGTGCGAGATCTCTCGCGGCCATCGCCTGCACCTGCTCCATTTGCCGTGCCATCAGGCGCTGACCGAAGGTCAAATGGACTGGATGACGGCCGCCCTTGAAAAAACCCTGCGTCACGCAGTCGAGGGAGTCCAGTGATGGGATGGGAAATCCACAACGCCAAGACCGCGTTCGGGAAGTTTGCGGACAAGTGGGACCGGCTGAATGCCCGGTTGTACGACTCCCACCCCTTTGCCGACAGTCGTTTTATCGGAGCGCTGCTGGATCATTTCGGCGACGGCAGCGAACTGCTGTGCGTTCACCGAACAGGCGATGGCCTTTTGGGTGGCCTGATTCTTCGCTCAAGCGGACTTTGGCGCTACTCGAGCTTTCGTCCTGCGCAAAGACAAGCGTTGGTCGTCCTGCTGGAAGACGCTCGCCTGCTCACAACCCTGCTGACCGCACTACCGAAGCTCGCCTGGACGATCGAACTGTACGCGGTAGATCCACGCTATGCTCCGGACCTCTCCAGCGTGACCTTGCCGCTGATCGTCGAAGCACAGGCGCGAACGATCGGGATCGACCTGGCGAACGGTTTTCCTGCTTACTGGGAAAAGCGCCCCAAGAAACTCGCCGCGAACATTGCTCGCTATTTCCGGCGAACGGAAACCGAGTTCGGCACTGATCGCGTGACAAGGCTGACCGACGCGGCGGAAATGGACGCCGGGGTAGACCGTTTTGGCGCCATGGAGAGCGCCGGCTGGAAAGGACAGGCGGGCACCGCCGTTTCGCGCGACAACGAGCAAGGTGCGTTCTATCTCGACGTCCTGCGGCGCTTTGCGTTGACCAACCAGGCCGCCGTCTACGAACTTCATATTGGTGATCGGCTGGCGTCGTCGCGCCTGGTGATTGCGAACGATCATATGCTGATCTTCCTGAAGACAACCTACGACGAATCGCTGGCGCGCTTGGCACCGGGCCGGCTGCTGCTGTATCGCGTCATCGAAGAGCAGTACGCGCTCAGCACGAGGAATGCCATCGAGTTCTACACCAATGCCACCAGCGATCAAAGGGAATGGGCCACCTTCGCCTGTACCGTTCAGAACATCCAGATCTTCCGTGGCGCCCTGAACGCGGCGGCGTTCTCGCTCCTGCGGGCCTGGCGGCGAAATCTTCGGAGCATCAGGAACAGGGTGCCGGAGAGCGATCCGGCAAGCAGCAACGTCAGCCAGTGCAAGAGCATCGAAGGCCTGCAGGCGTACGACCTCGGCGACTTCACGGCCAAAGACAACTTCCAGGCGTCGACCGGCTGGTTCGAACTCCTGGAAAAGAATGTCTATCCGGCGGATGCGGGTGTGCGCTATTACTTTACCGCCGAAAAGAAGACCCCCCGGGTGATCCTGCCCCTGCGCTTGACCACCAGGGGAGCGGTCAAGAGTATCGATTCGCTGAGCAACTACTACACCGCGCTCTATGCGCCACTGCTGAGTCACGAGGGCGACCCGCTCGATCTGCAGAACCTGCTCGCCGCCGCAGTGCACGACCACGGCGGCGCCCATGTGATGCGTTTCTCGCCCATGGACCCGGACTCGGCAACGTACAAGGGTCTGCTCAGTGGGCTCAGAGCGAACGACTGGATCCCGTTCCAGTATTTCTGTTTCGGCAACTGGTTTCTGAGGGTCGAAGGCAGCTGGGAAGACTACCTGAGGAAGCGCAGCGCCAACCTGCGCAGCGCCCTCAAGCGACGATGCAAGCAGTTTGCGGCGGCAGGGGGAACGCTGGAAATCGTGACGGCGGTCGGGGAGAGTGAACAAGGCATCGCCGCGTTCCAGGAAGTCTATTCGGCGAGCTGGAAGAAGCCGGAACCGTATCCCGATTTCGTTCCGTCGCTGATCCGCCAGCTCGCCGCGATGGGCATGCTCCGTCTCGGTATTGCCCGGCTGAATGGGCGTACCATAGCGGCGCAACTGTGGTTCGTCGATCAGCAGAAGGCCAGCATCTACAAGGTGGCGTACCACGACGGCTTTGCCTCGTACTCGCCGGGAACGATCCTGACCGCGCATCTCCTGCAACACGTCATCGACAATGATTGCGTCAGGGAGGTGGACTTCCTGATCGGCGACGACAAATACAAGCGGATGTGGATGAGCGACCGCCGGGAGCGTTGGGGAATCGTCGCCTATAACCCGGGTACGATCATCGGTTTCGCCTTATTGACCAGAGAGGTCGTGGGCCGCGCATGCAAGTCCGTCGCCACCAGGATCAAGGGCGCGGTATCGCCGACCGGGGCGATCGGCGGGTATCTCGCGGCGAGCAAGAGAGCGCTGGCCCGCATTACCGGACAGAGCCGCGCTGGTTAACCGCGGGCGCGACGGTACCGCGCGCAGTTGGCTAACCCGTCCGCATCCGACGCGACCATCGAAAGCGAGCGCACCATGGACGTGAGTTTCGAGCAGTTGAGCAAGCCGGCCCGGCACCTGTTGCTGGTCGACGATGAGGAGAGCATCTTGCGATCCTTGCAGCGGATGCTTCGTCGCGACAGCTATACCATTCACCTGGCGACCAGTGGTGAGGATGGGCTCGCCATCCTCGAACGAGAACCGATCGGCGTGATCGTCACCGACCAGCGGATGCCGGGCATGACCGGTTCGCAGTTCCTGAGCAAAGTCAAGGAGAAGTACCCAGAGACGATCCGCATTGTCCTGTCCGGCTACACCGAGCTCAACTCGATCACCGATGCCATCAACACCGGCGCGATCTATCAGTTTCTGACCAAGCCGTGGGACGACGACCTGCTGCGCGAGAAGATCGCCGGCGCTTTCGCCCACTACGAGCTGAAGAGCGAAAAGGCCCGCGTCTCGGCGCTTAACCGGGCGATCATCGACGCCATTCCCGACGCCTTGCTGCTGGTCGATGCGCGAACGCGGATGATCTGCGCTGCCAACGCCGCGGCCGGCGCCCTGCTTGGCTGCGAATCGGCGGCCATGGCCGGCAAAACGATCGAAGAAGTCGAACCGATGCCGCTGGATCATTGCTACTGGGACGAGATTTCGTCGGGAAGCTTCCGGGCACTGCATGCGGTTGAAACAGAATACCTGCACGTGGATGGCAGCCTGATGCCGGTGCGCAAGTCCACCTCGAATGCTGCCGACGGGTCCTTGCGGTACGTCCTGGTCCTGGCGCACGACCTGCGCCACGAACGGACCATCGAGTCGTCGCTCGAACGACTGAACGCGGAAATGGCGTCGGTCCTCGAAGCCACCTCGGAGGGCTTGCTGGTCCTCGATGCCGCTCGCAGGCTATCGCGTATCAATCGCCGGCTGACGGAGATGTGGTCGCTGCCGGAAGATCTGATTTCGTCAACCGGCGGGGAGTCGATCCTGCGCTCGATTGCCGCGCATTCAGCAGCCCCCGCCGAAACCAGTGGCGCCTTGTTCGCGCCTTTCGCAACGCCAGGAGCCCGCGCCAGCGGCCACTTCGAGCTAGCGAACGGTAAGGCCTGCCAATGGCACGCCCATCCGCACGAACGCGACGGCGAGGTGATTGGCCAGATCTTCTGCTTCGCGCTGTCGCTGCCAGCAACGATTCCCGGGACAACGACACCCCGGGAGTCCTAGTCGGCGCGCGTGTCCTCGCCGAAATAGTAGGCCACACGCTTCCTCGGGCTGAGATATTCGTGCACCGCCGGCGGCAGTGCTCCTGCCCGCAAGGCCTTGGTGATGCTGATCCCGGGAGTCTGCTCAAGATCCAGGATCAGCGCCTCTGCTTTCGGGATCCGCGCATCATAGACCATCAGCATCGGCTGCAAAGGCCGTGTCGAGTTGACCGAAACCACCATTCCGGTTGCGCCGCTGGAAAGCTGCACGATGCTGCCCGGAGGATAGACGCCAAGGACGCGCACCAGCCTGGCCAGCATGGCGGCATCAAACCAGTTCCTGTTCCTGGCAAACATCGTGGACAGGGCCTCATAGGGGGTCACGACCGCTGCGGCATGGGGCGGATTGCACAGATGATCATAGTGATTGACGATCGCCACCACCCGCGCCACCTGGCCAATCTGACCGCCGGACAGGTGATACGGGTAGCCGCTGCCGTCCAGCCGCTCGTGATGCTGAAGGATGGCGGCGGCGACCACCTCTGGCAAACCACAACGCAAGGCCATCCTGGCGCCGACTTCGCAGTGCTCGCGCATCAACGCCTCTTCGGCGTGCGTCAGCGCGCCGCTCTTGAGCCGCACGCCGGGCGGCACGTCCGCCATGCCGAGATCGTGAAATATCGCTGCCACCCCGATCGCACGCAAGGTGTCGGCGTCGACCTCCATCGCCTTGCCGAGAATCAGCGCCAGCACCGCAACGTTCAGCGAGTGATGATAGGACGCGTCGCCGACACCTTTGTCGCCGAGCAGGTGCACCATCATTTGGCTGTTGCCGAGCAATGAATCGGCGATCCCGGTAACCAGGTCGCTGACCATGGCAGTCGCTTTGGCCGGTTCCTCCAGGAGCTTCCGGGTCGTCTCACGGACCACCCGGCCCGCCTTCATGGCCTGCTTCTCAGCGTTCGCGATACTCGACCTCAATACCCGGTTGCGTTCGCTGCGCAACGCCTTTTCGTCCAGGACCACCGCTTCGGGTTCGGCATCCCGTGCCAGCGGCAGCCCCGTGGCCGGCTGATCAGCCTGGGTTGGTGACACCACCTGGCTACGCAGGGGATCGATCCGGACTCGATGCAGCCCCAGACCACGCAGCGTGGCCAGTTGATCCTCGCCCTGAATGAGGAAGCTGTTGAAGCTGAACGGATGTTCGAGCCACGACAGGTCGAGAATCACGAACATGCCGATCGCCAGCTGTGCCGGTTCAACATACACTGGATCTTCCATGCCGAACAACCCCCGACGTCGAATGCCCGAACAATACCCTCCCGCCTCCAGTGTAACAAAACTATCGGCGGCGGCTCGACGCGCCGCGTCGCCGACGGTCTGGAGACAAGCCGGCCGTCCCGCGCCGGTTGTGGCTGTGCCTGCGGCCGTTGCCGAGCACAGCCGTCAAGGCGGTTTCCTGCCGGCTTGCGATCGAGCGGCAAGAGCGCCGACAAGCCATTCAACCGGGCCAGCGAATGAGGTAAAGTACAATGCTGGCCAGCGCCGAGGTTCCGGAACGGCGCTTTCACCGGGATGCAGCATGCAGCGGGAGAATCACCGCAGCACTGGTCGCGCGAGCGCCATCGGAACACCGGCGCGCTGGACGTCGTGCTGCCGGTCCACGGCAACCCTGAAACGAATGGCGCAAGAAGATGACCGAACAGACTTCGCCCGCAAGCCCGCAGACACTGCTCCTGGTCGATGACGAACCGTCGATCCTCAGCGCCTTGCGGCGGCTGTTCCGCCCCTGCGGATACCGCATTCTGACGTCCGAAAGCGGCGCCGGGGGGCTCGACCTGCTCGGCCGCGAAAACATCGACCTGGTGATTTCCGACATGCGCATGCCGGAGATGGACGGCGCCCAGTTCCTTGAAAAGGTGCGGGCCGGCTGGCCACGCGTGATCCGCATCCTGCTCACAGGTTACGCAGACATCGCTGCGACCGTGAATGCGATCAACAAGGGCGAGATCTACCGCTATATTTCCAAGCCGTGGGACGACAACGACATCGTGCTGATCGTCCGTGACGCCCTGGAACGGCAGCAACTGCAGAACGAGAATGCGCGACTGCTGGCCCTGACCCGGACCCAGAACGACGAGCTGAAGGCACTCAATACCGGCCTCGAGGCGCGGGTCAGGGAACGCACCGTCGAGCTGGAGCAGGTCAATGGCTTCCTCAATCTCGCCAACGACACCCTCAAGCAGAGTTTTCTGGTCTCGATCAAGGTGTTCTCGGCGCTGATGGAACTGCGCGAAGGCTCAGGCGGCGGACACGCCCGCCGCGTCGCCGACATGTCGCGCAAGCTGGCGATCCAGCTGGGACTCGACGCGAAAGCGCAGCAGGATGTTTTCATCGCCGGCCTGCTGCACGACATCGGCAAGATAGGCTTCTCCGACGCGATGTTTGCCAAGCCGGTCCCGAAGTTGAACGCCGAGGAACTGGGACGCTACCGCAAGCACAGCCTGGCCGGTGCCAACGCCCTGATGCCCCTGGCCGATCTCAAGAACGCCGCCGATCTGATCCGGGCGCATCACGAGCGCTTTGACGGGCAAGGCTTTCCTGACGGTACGGCGGGGCTCGGCATCCCTTTGGGTGGGCGCATCCTGGCGGTCGCCAACGACTATGACGGACTGCAGATCGGCACCTTGTCGGAGAAGCACTTCAGCGCCGAAGACGCCAAGACCCTGCTGGTGAAATCGCGCGGCAAGCGTTACTGCCCGACGGTCATCGACGCGCTACTGGAACTTCTGGGTGCGCCCCACGAAGAAGTCGGGCAGACAGCCCGGATTCCGGTCGGACAGCTCAAGGTCGGGATGGTCCTGGCGCGCGATCTGATGGCGCGCGACGGCAGCTTGTTGCTGGCCGCCGACTACCGGCTGGACGCCAATCTGGTGCGCGAGATCCAGGCCTACGCCAAGCGTGAAGGCCTGTCGCTGGTGCTGCACATCCGCACCACCAATTAGCCACGCCAGCTTCGCCGAGGAGCCCGTAAATGTCCCGTATTCTGATCGTCGACGACGAAGAGAACATTCTCAAATCGCTGCGCAGACTGCTGGCGATGACACCCTGCTCGGCGGGTGGCAAAGCGTTTCCGCTGACCGTGGACACCTGTAACGACCCCTTGCAGGCGCTTGAAAAAGCCTTCGAGACGCCCTACGACCTGGTGCTTTCGGATTACCGGATGCCGGGCATGGACGGCGTCGCCTTCCTGAAGGAGTTTCGGGAACTGCAACCGAACGCGGCACGACTGATTCTGTCCGGCTACGCCGATCTGAATGGCCTGATCGCCGCGATCAACGAAGCCGGCATCGTGCGCTTCATCGCCAAGCCGTGGAATAATTACGAGCTGGTGGCAACCATTGCGCAAGCGTTGGCGTACCAGGAACTGCAGAACGAAACGCAGCGAATGGCCGACGAAGCCAGACTCCAGCTCGGCCAACTCAGCGCCGAGGATTTCGAGCGCAAGCGTCTTGAAGCGCTGGAGCCCGGCATCACGCGCGTCAATTGGGGGCCGGACGGGTCGGTGATGCTCGACCCGGATGCGCTTAAGCGCGACTGATACGCTGCGCTTGATGCCGGAGATCGCAGCGGCCCGCTCCTGCAATGTCCGCAGTCAGCGCGTCATCCAGCGGCAGCGTGGCCAGGCGACGCGCCCTTCTCGTCCGTCTGCTGCTGCTCGTCCATCTCCTTGGCGGCCCGAAAAGGCGCACACACCCGCTGTAAGGGCGTATCGTTCGCAGATGCGGTCGCCAGGGCCGCAAGCGGGTGGCTTTCGTTTATGGGCCGATGCCGCTCACCGGGGGCACAAGCTGGTTGATGCGCGTCGGGGATACCGAACCATGGGGGCAGTGTGAGCGAGACGCTTGGTTCCTTTGATCACGATCGATCCTTGGCTGCGCTGCTGCCGCCAACGAAAAGCGACAGCCTGTGTGCTGCGCTGAGCGTGCTGCTTGCTTCTCCGGTAGCGCTCCAGGACCTGGCCGGCACGGTGATCGGTGGCACCGGCGACCTGCCGGCCGAAGAGCGGGTCGAACTGCTACTCGAATGCGAACCGATCGGCTACCTGCAGGCACCGCAGGCCGCCCCGGCGGCGCGCAACGCCGCTGCCGGGCTGATCGGACAGCTGTTGCGCGCGCAGAAGCAGGACGACGCGCTGGCCGAGTCGGCGGCGGCATACAAGCAGCTTGCGGAGGAATTCGATGGCCGCGTTGCCGCGCAGGTGAAACTGCTCGACGAGCGACAGCGCCAGTCGTACCAGGCCGAGCGCCTCGCGTCGGTGGGCGCGCTGGCCGCCGGCGTGGCGCACGAGATCAACAATCCGATTTCTTTTGTGCGCAGCAACCTGCGCACCGCGGAGTCCTATCTCGGCAAGCTTCAGGACTTCGCCGTGGCGGTCCAGGCGCTGCCGGGCGGCGAAGCGGTGATCGCTGCCGCCGACCTCGCCTTCACGCTCGAAGACTTCTCCGAGCTGTTGCGCGACAGTGTCGGTGGCGTCGATCGGGTGGCGCGAATCGTTAGCGACCTGAGGGGTTTTTCCAACGTCGACATGCCGCAGGAAGACGTCGTCGACGTCAACCAACTGCTCGCCTCGGCGTGCAAGATGGCCGAGAAAGGCCTTCCGTCCGGCGCCACGCTGGTCTGTGAGCTGGGCGCCCTGAAGCCGCTCCTGTGTTTGCCAGGGCACCTTGCGCAAGCGTTTCTGGCGATCCTCAACAACGCCGTGCAGGCGATCGAGGGCAAGGGCGCCGACGGCGAGGTGCGCGTCTGCAGCCGTTTCGACGGCCGACAGACGCTCATCGAGGTCCGGGACAACGGCGTCGGCATCGACCAAGACGCGCTGGGAAGGGTCTTCGATCCTTTCTACACGACTCGGCCGGTTGGCAAGGGGACGGGCCTCGGGCTGACCGTGACGCGCGATATCGTCCGCGCGCATGGCGGCGAGATCGAGTTCGACAGCATTCCGGCGGTCGGCACCACGGTCACCGTCAGCCTGCCCGATTGACCACGGAGCAGACGCAGATCATCACCCGCAAGCCGCGTCGGCTCACCGATCCGCTGTTCCAACTGGCGCTGGCCTGGGTCAGCGCGGTGCTCGTCGGCTGGCCGCTGATCCAGATTGCCGGAGCGCACGGGACGCTGGCCGTTTTCGTTTACGTCTTCGTGGTCTGGAGCGGGCTGGTCGTGGTCCTCCTGGCAGTTTCCCGGAGCCTGAAACGTAGCGCACCGCCCAAGGCAAGCGAGGACGGGCGGACGAGCGAACAGTAATGGACGAACGGTATTTTTCGCCGTTCTGGCTGCTGGTGGCGATTGTGGTTTACATCGCCGTTCTGCTGGCGGCGGGTTCATGGGCGGAGCGCCGGGCGCTGAGCGGTCGCCAGGGAGCCGGCAGCGGCTGGG
>DPSD01000389.1:2155-2865 GCA_003538495.1 Accumulibacter sp. | reverse complement strand
GCATGTCGAACAGGCCGGATTTGCGCTGCGCCTGCCTTACCAGCAGCACCCTGCTGGATGGTATGCGCCAACTCATGCGCCAACAGATTCTGTCCGTCGGACGAAGCGGCCTGGAAATATGGATCGCCGATGACGATATGCCGTCCCAGCGTAAATGCCTCGGCTTGCAGGGGAGCAGCCAGCGCCTGCGCCTGTGGCCCGGTATGAATCCGCACCTGCGAAAGATCGGCGCCCAGGCCCGGTTCAAAACGAGCACGCAGTTCAGGACTGAGGGGCTTGCCGTTCAAGCCGATCTCGGAGTCACCGGCCCGGATTCGTGGATCCTCCTTTGCCACCGAATCTGCTTTGTCGGTCGCCGAGGCAGAGGCAGGCAAGCCCGTCGCGACCTTTGCCGCCATCCGGTCGGCTTCCTGCTCATGGAAGCCCCCAGGCTCGCTGATGTTGATCTGGGCCAGATTCGTCGCGCAGCGCGGACAACTGCCGCCGCAGGCGCATCTCGACGTCGCTGGCGACAAGGGTATGGCCGACGCTGGCGGAGTGGTCCTTCCGCGCTGTGCCTGCGCCAACCTGGAGATGCTGGTTCTTTCAATCAATCGCATGTTCTGCTCCCATCGGGGCTAACGGTCATGACTTTCATGATCGGGGGTGCCAAGAAAAGTAATGACCGTTTCCCTCTCCCCCGACCCCTCCCCCGCAAGTGGGGAGGGGAG
>DPSD01000389.1:0-1842 GCA_003538495.1 Accumulibacter sp. | reverse complement strand
CCGCAAGTGGGGAGGGGAGATTCGTGGGTCGCTGGCGCGACTTTTACATTACACCGCTCGATGGCCGTCTATGTTCGGACGACCCGGCAATCCGTTCGGGAAAACTCGCGCGCAGCCCGCAGTAGTCCCTGCGCTCGCTCGCTCATGGCCTTCTTCTGAATGGCTTGCCGAGCGATGGATTCATCGGCATGACCGGGGTCGAAAGCGCTGACCAGAAACTGCACCTCTGCGAAGTAAGCCGGAGTCATCGAGTCGAGCAGATCCTCTTCGGCGACCAGCGTCATCGGTCGTGTCTGACTCGGAACCAGACGTTTGACCGACAAGATGTCTTCCAGCCGGTAAACATACCAGAGAGAATCGGCATGGCGGCGAATGATATAGTCCCCGATCCTGCATTCGATGCATCCTTCCGGAAAAGCCAGGTCCATGGAGGTCACGGCAGGCAGCTCATCGCTCAGGAACATCCTGCGCAACTGATGATTTCGCTCATGTTGCTGCGAACCTTGTAGAGCGGGCGTCCTGCGGCCGTGGTGCCCGGGTTGTCGTCGGCATCGAGGGCGCGGTCTCTGGACGCAGGCCGAAAGCTAGGGCCAGTGCCGGGGCCGTGGATTGGACGCGGTCCGTTCTTGCTGAGGACATCGCTGGGGTCGTTACCCATGGCATCCATCCGGCCACCGACGATATGAAAATCTCGCCAGGTCGGATTGATGATGGTACCCAGATCGTCCTCGGTACGGATGTCGTACTGCCAAAGCCAGAATTTCACTTGACCGGCCTTGCAATTGCCCACCGGGCAAACCGGGTTGATGAAATTCGCCGCCATTTCGGTATATACGGCAGACGGTGGCGAAGTAAATCGATAGGTGCGTAGCGCCAGGCCGGCACAATTGTAGGTATGCCGGTCAATGGACGCATTGTATCCGGGGTAGCTGCTGCAAGGGGTGCCCGGAGATCGCATGATCTGTCTCGACAAGCGGCCGTCGGATTGCTGCACCACATGGGTGAGTTCATGAGCGAGCAGGTGCTGCCCTGCGTGCGAAGATGGCTGGTACTGGGACTGGGCAAAAAAGATGTCGCTGCCGACGGTGAAAGCACGTGCATGGACTTGCTGCGCGAGGCTGCCCGCCTGCTCGTCGCGGTGCAAGCGAACCGCGGAAAAATCCCGGCCAAAGCGACTTTCCATGAACGCGCGCGTCGCTGTCGGCAGGCGCTCGCCACCGCTGTGGACAGCCTGCTGGAGGGTTCGCTCATATTGAGGCGTCACGGCATCGGCTTCTGCGGTGGCGCTGCGTTGCAGGTTCTCGGGTTCGGCAACTTCGGGCTGTTCGGAATCGGACGTGCCTTCGGCTGGGAGAACGCTGTCCAATACTTCGTCCGGTTCAAGCACCTTGCGGGAGAGCTTCAAGTGCATGCCTGGGGAAATTGCGTGCACCGGATCATCCTGGCGGCCGCTCATCACCGAATCCGCAACACGATCTGCTTCCCGTTCATAGTGATCGTCCGGAGCACCTATTTTTAGGCTGGACTTGGCCTGACAGCGCGGACAAGATCCCCCGCAGGCACAGGTCGACGCGCTCTGGCGCATGACCATGGCTGCTCGCGGTAGCGTCGCTACCGGTCCTGTCGGGGAAAACCACGCGGCGCCTGGGGAGGACGGCTTCTTGTGCATTGACGTCAACATGGCTGGCTACCTCAATGTGTATCACCTTTGAACAGGACGCAGCCGCAGCTTCTCCAGTTCGCTCGCCTGCAACCGCGTTTCACTGACCTTCACCTCGCCGCTCGCCAGCGTGAACGCTTGCGCCGCGGCCGGCACGAGCTTGCCGCTGGCGCTGCCGACCT
>DPSD01000171.1:6591-11304 GCA_003538495.1 Accumulibacter sp. | reverse complement strand
AGCAGATCGGCATCACCAGCACGACGGTAACCAACGCCGGTTTCCTCACCGCGCTTTACGTGCCGCTGGTGCCGCTCCTTGCATGGCTGATTCTCAGGCATCCCGCGCACTGGTCGGTGTGGCCGACATCGCTCGGCTGCCTGGCGGGGACCTGGCTGCTGTCGGGCGCCAACGGTTTCGATCCCGTGGCCGGCGACCTGTGGGTGATGGCCGGGAGCGTCTTCTGGGCCTTGCATGTGATCTTTGTCGGACGGATTGCCGAACGCCTGCGCGCGCCATTCCTGGTCGCCTGCGGGCAGTTCCTGGTCTGCGGCCTGCTCGGCCTGCTGTGGGCCGGGCTGAGCGAGGCGATCACCCTGGCCGGGATTCGCCAGGCGGCACTGCCGATCGCCTACGCTGGCCTGGTGTCGGTGGGCATTGGTTTCACCACGCAGGTGGTCGGACAACGCTATGCGCAACCGGCCGACGCGGCGATCATCCTCTCCGCCGAAACCGTCTTCGCCGCGCTGTTCGGCTTCCTGCTGATGGGCGATCGGCTGGACGCCAACGGCATTGCCGGTTGCGCGCTGATCCTGGTGTGCATCGTCGCCGTCCAGATCGCGCCGCTGGCCGCTGCCGGCAGGCGGGCGCTGGCCCGGCGAACTCAATAGAACTTCTGCCGGGCGGACGCGATGGCCCGGTCGTCAGGCCGCGCCGGCGAAAACGTCTTCGAGACTGGCAGCGTCGAGCAACTCGAGGCCCCACATCTCGATCTGGGCAGGACTTGCCTGCGCCAGGCGCTGCGGCACCCAGGCCGGCAGCGCCCCGAAACGACGCTCCAGTTGTTTTTGCAGCAGGGTCGACTCGCCCTGTTGCAGGCCCTGTTGCAGGCCTTGCTGCCGGCCCTCACGCAGGCCATCCTCTTTCCACTGTCGGGTCCACTCTTCGACGGTTTCTGCCAGCATGGTGTCGATCTCCTGTAGTTCGTTGACTTCGGGTAGCTCCTGCCCCGGCATCAGCCGGCGCAACACAACGCGGTTGATCCAGACGACGAAGGCGCGGCGCAGGCTTGCAAATTGTGGCCCCTGCAAACGCTTCTGCAACAGCGAAACCGCTCGTCGCACGTCCGCCGGCGCGCGGCTGCCTTCGAGACGAATGATACCGGCGACGGTATTGTCCGTGTCGGTCAGGTCGGCTTCGCTGAGTGCCGCCTCCTCCAGCAGGAAATAGCGCTGCTCCGGATGATAAGGCTTCAGGCTGCCGGGCAGCGGCTCGATCAGTTCGCTGACCTCGCGTGCCGCGGTCCAGCGGCGTCGCCCGTTGTAGAGAACGAGCGGGAAAACCGCCGGCAACTTCTGCTTGCCGCCAATCTCGCCGGTCTTGATCAGATCCTGATACAGCAATCCGGTATAGACCATGATGCGCAAGGCCATCCAGGGATCGACACTGCTCTGGAACTCGAGCAGCAGATAGACATAGAGCCACTCGCCACGGTGGCGCAGGCGCCAGACGACGTCATCCTCGCGCTCGCGAAGGTCGTCGCTGACGTAGCTGGCGGCGACTTTTTCGAGCGTGCTGAAGTCAAGTTCGGCGACCCAGTCCTCGGCGACGAAACCACGCAGCAGGTCTTCGACGACCTGGGCATGCGAAAAGAGCAGCTTGTAACCCGAGTCGTAGGTCGCGGCGGCGGGTCGTGGCGAGTCGGCAGGCATTGGGTCGATGGCCTCCACCCTGGAGATCGTTGGTCGTGCGAATGCGCTTGAGCGTTCCGCTTGGGCGCAAACTTCGGTGTTCATTCTCGCACAGCGGACGGCGATGAGCGGTCAGCGGCAAGGAACGGTGACGATACGCGGCTTCACACGCCACAGCGGCGCGCGCGGCGATTACCTGCTGCCGCCATTGGCGGACATCGCTGCCGGCAGCTACCCGATCGGCAACAACGAAGGGCGGTACGAGGACGAGGCACCGGCGCACCAGGTGCGGCTCGCGGCCTTCGCCATCGGCCGCTTCCCGGTCACCAACGCCGAGTGGCGCCTGTTCATCACGGCTGGCGCCTACGAGTACGAACGCTGGTGGGAAGGCAAGGCGGCGCAGGTACAAGCGACGCCGTGCGACATCGCCTGGCCGGGCTTCGTGGTCTGCCCGGGCCACCGGCTGCGCAAGGCACGCAAGCCGCGCAGCACCGCCCCCAATCTCTGCGAACGCATGGACAACCATCTTGACGGGCGAATCAGCTTCGGCGAATTTGACGCCAGCGCCAAAGGCTGGTGAACCACGTCCCCTACGCCGTCGGATAGCCTGCTTCTTCGATGATCTGGCGGATGTCGCCCTCGCTGACCATCGCCGTGTGCTCAACGGTCGCCTCGCCGGTTTCCAGAGAAACCTCGACGTGGCCGATGCACGGCAGGTCCTGGATCGCGTTCATCACGGTGCGCAGGCAGTCGTCGGAATTCATTCCGGCAATCTTGAGGGTAGTGGTCGGCATGAGCGACTCCAGAAAGGGGGAGTGCTCATTGTATTCGCTGCCGCCGGTCCGACGACAGCCAACGCTCACTGCGCCAGCGGCAAGGCCAGGCACAGGCGGGTGCCGCCGTCCGGCGACGGCAACGGCCGCAGGCTGCCGCCGTGCAGCGTCGCCACGCGTTGCGCGATCGCCAGGCCCAGGCCGCCGATGCCACCGCTGCTGCGCCTGACTGGCGGGTCGCGCAGCGACTGGCCGTGTTCGAGGCGGTCGAGCAGTTCTTCGGGCAAGCCGGCGCCGGCGTCTTCGACGGTGATGCGCGCCTGTCCGCCTTCCCGGGTGACGCTGACCCGCACCGGCGCCGCACCAGGGGCATGGCGCATGGCGTTATCGATCAGGTTGGTCAGCGCGCGCTCGATCAATTGCAGGTCGCCGTCGAATTCCAGGCGTCCGGGCGGATCGCCGTGCAGGGTCACCGACGGCGGGCCCTCGGCGAGCTCGAATTTCTGCACGGCGTCGGTCACCAGTTCGTCGAGGCGGAATCGTTCGCGGTGCAGCAACTGGTCGGTGGACTGGAGCGCCGCCAGTTCGAAGAGCTGCTGCGACAGGCGACGAACCTTGTCGCTCTGCGCCAGCGCCGCGGCCAGCACGCGCTCGCGTTGCCCGGGCTGGGCCAGCGTCGTCTTGCCGGCCAGCGCTTCGAGGTGCCCGTGCAGCGCGGTCAGCGGCGTCCGAAGATCGTGCGCGACGCCGGCCATCATCTCCCGGTGGGCGCTCGCCTGCTGCTGCTCGCGAGTTGCCTGCGCCTCGATGCGCTGCGTCATCTCGTCGAAAGCGACGCCGATCGCCTGCACCTCGTCGCCGCCGCTCGGTGACGAGCCGCTGCCGGTGTCAGCCGCCTGCAGCGTACGCAGGCGGTAGTCGCGCATGCGCCCCGCCAGGCGATGCAGCGGCAGCGTCAGCCGACGCAAGGCAAAGAAACCGACCGCCAGGGTTACCAGCAGGCCCAGCGCGGCAACCAGCGCGGTGCCCAGCCAGATGCGGCGCTGGCTCAACTGCCCGGCGACCGCTTCGCGGGCCGGCCCCTCGAGCACCACGTAGAGGTAACCCGGCGGTCGGGTATCACCGCTGCGCGGCGGAAACATCGCCGCGCTGAAGATGCGTGGAATCCCCGAGCCCATCGGGTCGGTGCCGCGCAAAGGCAAGCGCCCGCCGCCGAGGAAATCGCGGACCGCTTGCAGGTCGACCTGTTCCTGACGGACCATTCCTGGATCGCCGATGTAAGCCTGCACGCGACCGTCGGCATCGAGCACGTAAACCTGGATTCCCGGGTTGACCACCATCAACATCGACAGCAGCGCGTCGCGCGCGGCGCGGTCGGCCTGGTCGCGATCGCGCTCGCTGACCGTGATCTCGGGCCAATGCTCGACGATGTGCCTGGCGAGTCCATGCGACAGGCGCTGCAGCGACTCCTGCTCGTCCTCGGCGGCGACGTGCCAGCCGAGCACGCCGACCAGCGCACCGTAGGCGAGCAGCAGCGTCGCCATGGCCATCGTCAGGCGGCTGGAAAACGAGCGGCGGCGGCTCATGGCGCATGTCCCTCGAAGCGGTAGCCGACGCCCCAGACGGTGACGATGCGGCGCGGGTCGCGGGGGTCTTCTTCGATCTTGGTCCGCAGTCGGTTGATGTGCGAGTTGACGGTGTGCTCGTAGCCGTCGAAAGCGGCACCCCACACCTTCTGCAGCAGCTCGCCGCGGCTGAAGGCGCGCGCCGGGTGGCGGACCAGGAAGTGCAGCAGGTCGAACTCGCGCAGGGTCAGCGGCACCGCGACGTCATCGCGCAGCAGTTCGCGGCGCACGGTGTCGAGACGGAAAGGGCCGAAGCGCAATTCCAACGCGGCCGCCGGCGACGAGCGCAACTGCTCGATTCGCCGCAGCAAGGCACGCACGCGGGCAACCAGTTCGAGCATCGAGAAAGGCTTGGCCAGGTAGTCGTCGGCGCCGAGTTCCAGACCCAGGACGCGGTGCGCCTCGGCCGAGCGCGCGCTGAGCATGATCACCGGCACGTCGGCGTGCCGCGCCCGCAGGTGGCGGCAGACGTCCCAGCCGTCGGCTCCCGGCAGCATCAGGTCGAGCAGCACCATGTCCCAGCGCTGGCGGTCGATCGCCGCCATCGCCCGCAGCCCGTCCGATTCGCGGTGCAGACGATAGCCCGCCTCCTCCAGATGCAGACGCAGGGCGCCGGCGATCGCGTCGTCGTCCTCGACGAGCAGC
>DPSD01000171.1:6106-6309 GCA_003538495.1 Accumulibacter sp. | reverse complement strand
CAGTTGCTCGTTCATCGGACGAGCGGCGCCGGCCGACGCTGGCGCCGACGCCGGACAACGACGCGAAGGGAGCCGGCGGCCGTCGGAATCACACTGGCGACAGAGCCGACTCGGGACCCTGCTTGCGGCGCCGGCGGCCGACCCAGCCGACCGCCAGCAAGCCGGGAAGCATCAGCGCGAACGTCTCGGGCTCGGGCACCGCC
>DPSD01000171.1:0-5825 GCA_003538495.1 Accumulibacter sp. | reverse complement strand
TCGGGCACCGCCTGGAAACTGATGCGATAGACGTCGGAATCGGCGCCGAGTCCGCTCTCGAACACGTAGCCGGCGGCGGTGGTTACGCCGTCGAACTTCTTGAGGTCGTCAAAGTTGAAGGCGACCACCGAGTTCTCGGGTGTGCGCGCCGTGGCGTCGCTACCGGCGACGAAGGCGGCGGCGTTCGGATCGAAGATTTCGGATCCGGCATCCCAGATGTCACTCGCCTTTTGGTTGATCGAAGCGATCAGCAGCTTGCCAGCGGCGTCGAACAACTGGTACTGCATCGGCGAATCGTTGCCGATGAACGAATCGTTGCTCGGCAGCACCATCGAGGCAAAGGTGAAGAAGGGATTGGTCATGGTGTCGACCAGGAAGGTCGCGCTGTTGCTCTGCCCGGGCAGCAAGGCACCGCCGATCACCCCGCGGGTCGAGTTCGGCTCGGCTGCCGCAAACGCCGCCTGCCATTCGGCACCGCCGCCGAGTTCGGCAACGGAGATGATGGCAGCGCCGGCAGTCTGGCCGATGTTGAAGGCGTCGAAGCTGCCGCTGCTGAAACCGACGTGCAGCGGCGCGAAGCTGACGCTATTGGTCGGAGCGAGGTTTTCAATAGTCACCATGACCTTGACCTGCGCGGCGCCTGCGGCGCTGCAGAAAGCCAGCGCGGCGGCGACACCGGCAAGGCGGAAAGGAATGGAAAAATGGGGGGAGGCGCGTTCGTGCATCAGTATTCTCCTCGAAAAAGGGGTTGGCTGGGAAATCGAGCCCGAGACGCCGAGCTCGCCCCAACGATGATAGGAAGCCCCCCTCCCCGAGTCCTCATCGAATGATCACGGCGCGGTGATGCTTCGACGCGGCGCCCGCCTGCCAGCGCAGCGCTGAAACGCGACATCCGGATCCATGTCGGATGGGGCTTGCGACGCTGGCAGCGGACGTCGATCGTCGACCTTGCGGCAAGAATTCCCGATCAGCGCACGCTCAACCGGTCGCGGCTCGGGCGGCACTGCCGTCGTATCGAGCACCGCCAGGAAGGGCGCGCGCGCTGGTGACAGCGTCCGGTGGCGTCTCGGCTGCGGCCGGTCGGCCGCGCCGCGACCGGGGTCGGTTTGGTCGTCGGGAAGGCGCTTCTGCAGCCGGCTCGGATGAGCCAGCTCGCCCATAACGTTCTGCTCGGGATCGAATGGCCTGGTGACGCCCTGGGCGCTGCTCGGCGAGACGGCGCGGGCGTCGAGGTTCGCTTCAGCCAGGACGATTGCCAACGCCAGCCGCTCGTCAACCTCATGGTCGCGCGCCTGACGGCGGATCAGCGCCGCCAACGTCTGCTTGCCGGCTGCTGTGCGAGACATGCATCCCCACAAAAAACCATCCAGCATCGGGTTCCCGCTGATTCCGACCCCGAGTTCAGCGGCTCGTCCTTGTGCCAGCGCAGCCGCACTGCCTGTGCTGCCGGTCAGGCGACCGCGCTGAACCCGGTTTGGCCGGGGCCGTCGGCCACTGACTGGTAGGCAGCTGCCGCTGCCCGTCGCCGCGGATTGCTGGCCTGGCCGGTTTCGCCGCGACGCTCGGCGTTGTCCTGCGCGGCCAGTTCAAGGCGGGCCACGCTGGCCATCTGCGCCGCCTGCGCGGCGACTTTCTGATCCTGCGGCGATGGATCGGCCGGCGCCAGTGCGGCAGCGCGAATCTGTTGCGCCTTGGCCAGAGTCGCAGCGGGATCGTTGCCAGGCGAAGTATCGATACTCACTTCGCCGCCGACTGCGTAGCGCTGGTGGTCGGGGCCGACCTGATAGGTGAAAGTGGCGCCCCCGGCCAGACCAGCGCCGGCCGCCATGTGCGCCAGCTCGTGAATGCGCACCTGACGGTCGGTGGCCTGCAAGGCGGCGATCTGGCGCAGGTCCTCGACCGAAAGGCCGCTGTCGGGCGGCGCGGGTGGTGCGCCGTGGTCATCCTGTCCCGCTGCGACAGGCCGACCGGCAGCTCGGTCGCGTGCGACGAGCGGCGAGGAAACTGCAGCCTGCGGACTGGAAACGCGGTTGATCACCAGAACCTCGATGGCCAGTGGTCGAGGTTCAGACTATAGCGCCGGCAGCGGGAATTCGCCAATGTGCCGCGGCCAAATCGGCAGCGCCGTGCCGTCGGCGAGCGCAACCCCGAACCCCGAACCCCTAACAATCGTCATCGTCGCTGCGGAAGAAAACAGGGAAAATGCAGCCATTCCTCTGCTGGAGCTTCACCCATGCTGATCAACTGCGTTGCCTACCGCGCGGGCAGGAAGCTCGCCGACCTCGATATCTCGCAAATCAGCGATTATCTGATCGATCCCGCCTGCTTCGTCTGGGTCGCGCTGCGCGACGCGACACCGGACGAACTGGAGGAAATGCGGCAGGAATTCGACCTGCACCCGCTGGCCATCGAAGACGCCCATCACGGGCACCAGCGGCCGAAGATCGAGGAGTACGGCGACGGCCTGTTCGCGGTGATCCAGCTGCTGGCGCTCGAAGAAGGCGAGATCGTCGTCGGCGAAGTGGATATCTTTGTCGGCCACAACTTCATCCTTTCGGTCCGAAACCGCAGCAACCAGGCCTTGCTGGCAGTTCGCGAGCGCTGCGAGCGCGAGCCCGAAGTCCTGCAGCAGGGTTCGGGCTTCGTCCTCTACGCCTTGATCGATGACGTCGTCGACCACTATTTCCCGATTGTCGACGCCATCGAGTCGCAGCTTGAAGACGTCGAGGAACGCATTTTCGACAAGGGAGCCGCACGCTCGAACATTGGCCGGCTGTACCAGCTCAAACGTCGCCTGACGCTCGTCAAGCACGCCGTCGCGCCGCTGATGGAAGCGGTCGGCAAGCTGACCAGCGGCCGCGTGCCGCCGGTGTGCGCTAACAGCCGCGAGTACTTCCGCGACGTCTATGATCACCTGACGCGCATCAACGCGCAGCTCGACACGCTACGCGACACCGTCGGTACGGCCATTCAGGTCAGCCTTTCGTCGGTGGCCATCGAACAGAACGACGTCGCCAAGCGCCTCGCCGCCTGGGCGGGCATCTTTGCCGTCGCCACGGCCTTTGCGGGGATCTGGGGAATGAACTTCAAGAACATGCCGGAGTTGCAGTGGGACTATGGCTACCCGATCGCCCTGACGACCATCGTCGGCTCCTGCGGGCTGCTGTTCTGGCGCTTCCGGCGAACCGGTTGGCTATGAGCCAAGCGCGCCCGGCCCGGTCACCCGCCCGGGCCTATTCGGCGGCCGATCCGGAGGGCGTGAAGCCGTAGGGGGCGGTGGCCGGGTAACCGGCGAAATCGAGCAGTTCGTTCCATCTGGCGGCGACAAAGCCGGTAGCGCCCTGCCGGCCGACGCTGACACTCGGCAGCGCGGCGGTACCGCCCAGTTGCCGGCCGAGCGCGGTCAGTTCTTCCTGGCTGACCAGCACTTTTTCCGAGAACGGAACACCGCGGCCGTTGAGCAGGGCGCGCGCCTGCTGGCACGCACCGCAACCGGCGCTGGTGTACAGGATCACCGGGAACTTCTCGCTGGCGATGCGGATGGCGTACGGGAGCCGTTGTGGATCGGCGGCGCCGCTGCTTTCGCTGATCACCACCCGCCCCGTCCCGGGCGGCGGCGGCAGGTCGGAAATCACGGTGTTGCCGGTCTTCGGGTCTTCCCAGCGGTAAGTGGTTTGCGCACTGACGGCGGTGGCAAGCAGCAGTGCGGCCGTGATCGGGGCGATGCGGGCGAAGTGCTCGGCGACGGCGTGACGCATGGCTCGGATCCTTTCATGCGGTAATCATTCCACTGTGCCTGAGCAGCGCGTCGACCTGTGGTTCGCGACCGCGGAAGGCACGGAAGTTGTCAAGCGCCGAACGGCTACCACCAACCGACAGGATGGTGTCCAGAAAGCGCTTTCCGGTCCGTTCGTCGAAAGGATCGCCGGCCTCTTCGAAAGCGCCGTAGCAATCGGCCGAGAGGACCTCGGCCCACTTGTAGCTGTAGTAGCCGGCGCCGTAACCGCCGGCGAAGATGTGCGCGAAGCTGTTCGGGAAACGATGCCACTCGGGCGGCACGATCACCGCCACCTCGCTGCGCACGTCGCCGAGCAGTTGCAGCACGCCACGCTCGCCAGCCGGGTCGAAATCGCTGTGCAGCAGCAGATCGAACAGCGAGAACTCGATCTGCCGGAGCGTCTGCATGCCGCTGAGAAAGTTCTTCGCCGCCAGCATCTTGTCAAACAGGGCGCGCGGCAAGGGCGCGCCGGTATCCACATGAGCGCTCATTCCCTGGACCACGCTCCACTCCCAGCAGTAGTTCTCCATGAACTGCGACGGCAACTCGACGGCATCCCACTCGACGCCGTGGATGCCCGAGACCGGCAGTTCCTCGCCGCGGGTCAACAGGTGGTGCAGGCCGTGGCCAGTTTCGTGGAACAGGGTGATCACTTCGTCGTGGGTGAAGGTCGCCGGGCGCGCTTGCCCGTCCTTCTCGCCGACCGGTCGCGAAAAATTGCAGTTGAGGTAGGCAACCGGCTTCTGGATGCCGTCGCCGGCCGTGCTCGCTGGTCCCGCGGGCAGGCGGCGGCGGGCGATGGCTTCGTCCATCCAGGCGCCGCCCCGCTTCGTTTCGCGGGCGTAGAGGTCGAGGTAGAACTGGCCGAGCAGTTCCCCCGCCGGCGTCTCGATGCAAAAGAAACGAACGTCCGGATGCCAGACCGGAGCCCGGTCTGGCTTGAGGCAAACGCCGAACAGCGTTCCGATGACCGTGAACAGCCCGGCCAGAACCTTGTCCTCGGTGAAATACTGCTTCACTTCCTGCTCGGAGAAGGCGTAGCGGCTCTGCAGCAGCTTTTCGGAAACGTAGCCGACGTCCCAGGCCTCCATCGTCTCGATCTGCAGTTCGTGGCGCGCGAAAGCGCGCAGGTCGGCGATGTCCCGTTCGGCAAAAGGCCGCGCCTTGACCGCCAGATCGCGCAGGAAGCCGAGGACCTGCGGGATCGATTCGGCCATTTTCGGGATCAGCGAGACTTCGGCGAAGTTGGCGTAACCCAACATCTGCGCTTCTTCACGCCGCAGCAGCAGGATCTGGCGGATCAGTGGCGTATTGTCGAGTTCGGCTGCACCGAACTCGGCGGCGCGCGTCGCGTAGGCGCGGTACATCGCCGCGCGCAGGCGGCGGCTGTCGGCGTACTGCATCACCGGGAGGTACGACGGCATGTGCAGGGTAAACTTCCAGCCCGCCTGGCCGTCCTTCTCTGCCGCCTCGCGGGCGGCTTGCCTGGCGTCTTCGGGCAATCCTGCCAGTTCGGATTCGTCGGTCACCGTCTCGGAAAAGGCGTTGGTGGCGTCGAGCAGGTTCTCCGAAAACTTGGCCGAGAGTTGCGAGAGTTCCTCGGAAATGGCCTGAAAGCGTGGCTTCTGGTCTTCGGGCAACTCCGCGCCGGCGAGTCGGAAGTCGCGAATTTCGTGCTTGACGATCCGCCTCCGCGCCGCCGACAGGCCGGCGAATTCGCTGCTCGCGGCGATCGCCTTGTACTTGGCGAACAGTTGCAGGTTCTGCCCGACTTCGGCGTAGAAACGGGAGACCTCGGGCAGCATGCGGTTGTAGGCATCGCGCCACCCGGGGACGTCATTGACCGCGTGCAAATGACCGACGATTCCCCAGGCACGCGACAGCGGCTCGAGTCCATCGGTCAGCGCCGCGGCGAAATCGTCCCAGGTCGCGGCGACGCGATCCGAGGTCAGGTGCTCGACCAGCGCGCGGCAGTCGTCGAGCAGCTTGCTGATCGCTGGCTGCACGTCGGACGGCGCGATCAGGTCGAAGCGAGGCAGGCCGGAAA
>DPSD01000170.1:5455-7961 GCA_003538495.1 Accumulibacter sp. | reverse complement strand
CCCCCCCGACCCCCCCCCCGCCCCCCGTGCCGGCCCCGACCGCCCCCCCCGGGGCCCCGCCCCCCCAGGGCGCCGGCTTCAGCAATCCCGAACAGCCGCTGCCCAACGAGACGCGGCACACACTGCGCATCGTCGTTCGCGCCGACAACGCCGCTCCGGAAGTGCTCGGCGTCCTGGTCAACGGCCAGCCAGTCGCCACCGCCGCCGGCGGCGGCGCCTTGCGCATCGCCGCCAGCGAAGGCGATCCGCTCGAATTCGAGGTCTTCGCGCACGACAGCGACGCCGACCTGCTCGACTGGCGAGTCGCCGGCCTGCCGCGCGGCATGCTGTTCACCGCCGATGGCAATCGCGCCGTTCTGACCTGGACGCCCGACGCATTCGCCGCCCAGGACGGCAACGACCCGAGCCAGACACCCGGACTGTGGCGGCTGACGCTCACCGCCAGTGACGGCATGGCCGAGTTCAGCCGGCTGGTCGAGATCACCGTGGCCAACGTCAACCAGGCGCCGCGTATCCTGCCGATGCCGCTGCAGCTGATCGACGAAGGCGAAACGCTGGCCTTCACGCTCGTCGCCACCGACCCCGACCGCGACGCCGTGCAACTAAGCCTGGTCCATGACCAGAACACCCCGGCCGGCGTCTCTTTCAACGCTGCCAGCGGCCGCTTCGAGTGGACGCCGGACCAGAGCGTCGTCGACAACCGCAGCGCCGACGACCAGCCGTACGGTTTCACCTTCCGCGCCACCGACGGGCACCCCGGCGCCAACGTGCCGGCGACGCTGACCGTGCAGGCGCGGGTGTTCGACGTCAACCGCCGACCCCGGATCAGCGCCAGCAACCACGCGGTCGTCATCGGCGACAGCCTGAGCATCCCGGTGGTCTTCGGCGGCGCGAGCAATGGCATCGCTGTTTCGGACCCCGACGGGGCAAGCCAGACCGCCGCGCTCGCCATCAGCTTCAGCGGCCTGCCCGCGGGCGCCAGCTACGACGCGCAGCAGCAGCGCCTCGACTGGACCCCCGGCCCCGGCCAGCTTGGCGACTACACGGTGACCGCCTGGGTCAGCGACGGCCGGCCGCGTAACGCCACGACCTCGGCGGCCTTCATCCTGCGGGTGGTCGCCGACGCGACCGCCAACGCGCCGAAGATCCTGGTGTCGACTACCCCGAGCGCACCGGCCGTCCCCGGCCAGAGCGTGCTGGTCAGCGTCCGTGCCGATGCCTGGAGCGGCATCGCCAGCGTCGTGGCAGAAATGCGCGACAGCCAGGGCAGCGACTGGCAAAGCCTGGCGCTCGACGCCGCTGGACGGGTCAAAGTGCTGCCGGCGCAGCCGGGCCTGATCGAACTGCGCGTCACGGCCACCGACCGCGACGGCTTCGTCAGCCGCCGCGTCGAAACGCTACGCGTCAAGGATCCGGCCGACACTACCGCCCCGCTGCTCACCTGGAGCGGGGCGCTGACCGGCGCCAGCGCCGACAGCCAGCCGCGCACGCTACGGGCCACCACCGCCGTCGCCGCGCAACTGACCGAAGCGCAACTGCTGGGCTGGCGCCTGCAAATGGCGCCGGCCGGCAGCGGCTCCTGGCAAACGCTCGCCGAGGCCCAGACCAACGCGGCGTCCAGCCCGACCGCGCAGGCCCTCGCCCTGCCCGATCTCGATCCCCACCGCTTCGACAACGGCATTTACCGGCTGCGCCTGACCGCCTGGGACGTCGCCGGCCGCAGCAGCGAGATCGCCGCCCGGGTGCTCATCGAGACGGCCGACAAGACCTTCGTCAGCCAGCTGCAAACCGATGCCAGCGCCACCCTGGCCGGCCACACCCTGGCGCTTGCTCGCCAGTGGCGCGAAGCGGAAGACGGCGACGAACTCGACCGGAAGCACGACGGCGACTTCGGCAACTGGACGCTGCCGCTGCTCGCCACCCGGCTCACCAGCGACCAGCCGGCGACGCTGGCGAGTGGCGCCACGGCCGCCTGGTCGGAAGGCGCGCGGGTCTGGCTGAGCGTCCCCGCCGACCTCGCAGATGCCAGCGCCGGCCTGACGAACCTTTCCTTCACCTTGTCGACGCAAAACGAGCGCCTGGGCAGCGATGCGGGGGCGCCGCAGCTCTGGCACCCCCGGTTCACTACCGACCAGGGCTGGACGCTGCAGGCCCATGCCACAGAAGACCACTCGACGCCGGACAGTCTGCAGCGTCAGGGCGACCGCCTCTACCAACAGGTCCGCGGTCTGCCTTGGCTGCCTGCGGCCTACACGCTGAGCGCGCCCGACGGCACGCGCTACGCGCTTGACGCGCAGGGAGCGATCGGCAGCGTGCGCTTTGCCGATGGCCAGACCTGGCTGGTTTCGGACGCCGGCATCGCGGCGGTCGGCGGCGACCCCGGCGAACGCATCGACTTCCTGCGCGACAGCTCCGGTCGCATCGTCCGCGTCACCGCGCCCGAGCAAGGCGCGGGCAACGGCCCGGGCCACGCCGGCGGCGGCGCCACTGCGCCCCCCCACCCAGC
>DPSD01000170.1:0-5212 GCA_003538495.1 Accumulibacter sp. | reverse complement strand
CCCCCCCCGCCGCGCCGCCCCCCCCCCCGCCCCGCGGCCCCGCCCCGGCGCTCAGCTACCGCTGCGGCCCCGCCGGCCGGCTGATCCTGGTCCGCCAGCTCGACGCCGCCGATCTGGGCACGCCGATCGCCTACACTGCCGACGGCCAACCGGTCGGCGAACCACTCGCCGCAAACCTCGGCGCGGTGACCAACTGGGGCGGCGGCATGGCCAACGCCTGGAGCGGCACGCTCGCCGGCAAGCGGCCTGCCGACCGGGTCAATCTGGCATTCGCCGTTCGCGAGAGCGAAATGGCCTCGACGGTCCCTGCCCCCGGTGCCCGGGGAGCGGTGATCCTGGCGCTGGAGACGACGCTTCCGGCCGACGCCGAGGTGGAAGTCGTCGGCGCGCAGATCGTTGGCACGGCGATGGTGAACGGCCAGGTGACCCGGCTGCTGCGGGTCAGCGAAGCCGGCGCCAAGCTCATTCGCCTGAGCGGCACCGGCCCGGCGCAGCTACGGATCAGCCTGGCTGGCGACCTCAATCGCGACGGTCTGGTCGACGCCATCGACAGCCAGACGTGGCAGCAATCCGAGGCCGCCAACGATGGCCTGGCCGACCTCAACGGCGACGGTCAGATCGGCAGCGCCGACCGCCAGATCCTCTACGCCAATACCGGTTTTCGCGCCAATCAGGCGCCCCTCGCCAACACCGACCTCGCTCCGCTCACCACCCACGCCGGACTTGCCAGCCGCGGCGCGCTCGACCAAATTGCCGAGGACCGCGAAGGCGACGGCCTGTTCTGGCGCATCCTCGGCAGCACGCACGGCGGCGCCAGACTGACCGCCGACGGCCAAAGCATCGTTTTTACCCCGGAAGCGGGCCATACCGGCGAAGCCACGGTCACCGTACAGGCCGACGATGGCTTCACTGCCGGCGCCCCGATCGAACTCAGGATCGACGTCAGCAGCGCCAGGCTGCTGCAACTGCACCTCGCGCAACTGCCGGCGCTGAGCACCGGCCAGTTCGCCCGCCTCCAGGCCACTGCCGACTTCGCGGACGAAAAAGGTGTGGTCATCACCGATGCCGCCTATCTCACGGTCAGCGCCGCCGCGCTCGGCGCGCTGGGTGGAACCTCGCCAACACCCTTGCAGGTGGACGATTCGCGCGACCTCGTCCAGGCCAGCGGCGCAGGACCGGCACTGCTCGTCGTCACGCGCCTCGACACCGACGGGCGCCTGATCCAGGCGGTGGCGGCGACCAATATCCACGCCGCGGCCCTACCCCTAGACCCGGATGCCAGCGACGACGAAAGCGATGCCGCCGGCGACGAAGTGCCGACCGTCGAGCCCGACGTCTACCCGGGAACGCTCACCCTGGTACCGGGCGACACGCGACAGTTGAAGGTGCACCTGATCGATCCATACCGCGAGCAGCCGATCGACATCCACAGCGCCAGCCAGACGGCCTTCGCCGGCACGCCGGAAGTGCTGGAAACCTACACCGACCCGGACACCGGCGAGACCGTCGAACTGCTGATCCCGGCCACCCCGGCGGTGTATAGCGGTACCCGCTACCTGGTCTCGGACGCCAGCATCGCCAGCGTCAGTGCAGACGGACTGGTTACCGCCGTGCAGGCCGGCCAGGTGACGATCGCGGTCGTCCATCTGGCGAGCATCGTGGACGACTTCGGCAGCGTCAGCCAGCAGATCATCGGCCAGACCGACATCCGGCTCAACGTGCAAGCCGCCCAGGTCACCGACGACGACCCGGCCACCGCCACCCCGGCAGGGATCACCGTCGCCGCCGACGAAGGCGGCGTCGTGCAGGCCGCAAGCGGCGAAACGGTGATGATCGGCGCCGGAGCGCTGGCGGCGGACACGGTGGTCAGCATCCGGCGGATCGATCTGGCGAACCTCGCCAGCGAAACGGGAATGGCTGTGCCGGAACCGGCGCTCCTGCAGACCCTCGCGGCGTTCCGCCTCGATCTCGGTGAGCGCCCCAGCACACGCCCCGTCCAGCTGGCGATCCCGCTGCAGGACGATACCGATGTCGCGGTCGGTGACGAGGTCCTCTTCCTGCGGCGCGGCACGGCCCCGGACCTCAACGGCGTGCTGCAGGACAAATGGTGGATCGTCGACAACGGCTTCGTCGGGCTCGATGCGCACGGCAAGCTTGTCGCCGGCACCGCCAGCCCACCCTACAGCGGCGTCAATGCCTCCGGCGACCTGCTTTGCGTCAAGACCACCGTCAACAGCCAGACCGGCGCGGTAAAGGTGCAGGGCTCGGGGCTCAACGTCTTCGCCCTGACGATGAATTCGCTGGCCATCCCGATGTCCGCGGGCTTCGCCGAAAGCGGCCTGTCCGGCGCCGGCGCCGCGACCGGGCTGATCGGAACCCTCGCCGGCTTGTCCGAACTGTTCGCCATCAGCATGGACTTCGGCGGCGTGTACCAGGTCCTGCCGCTACAGAAGAGCAGCGCCAACGGCGAGCTCACGCTGAGCATCGCGTCACCGCCGGCCGGTGGGTCGGGAAGCGCCAGCAATGGGTCGCCGACGATCACCGCTGTCCAGATGCTGGCCTCGGGCAAGCTCCGGCTGACGCTGGACCAGATCCAGCCCGGGACGGCTGCCGGCATCCCAGCGCAGCCAGCGGCGCTCAGGGTCTGGCTCTCGCCGGAGGCGCTGACCGTAGACCAGGACGGCAATGCCGGTTCCGAACTCTGGAGCGACCAGCAGCCGACCCGCCGCGACGGCATGAGCCTGTGGCAGCGGCTGCTCGACCTCGAACCCCTGGCCGCCGGCGCCAACAGCATGACGCTGGACCTCGACCTTCCCGAGCGCTTGGCGATGGGTCTGCACCGGGTGACCGTTCAACGCCTGCTGCAAACCCTCGACCCGGCGGTTCCCGGCACGACCCGCTGGCTGGCCGACGGCGACCCTGCCAGCGTCACCGTCGAAGGCCAGACCGACTTCAGCGTCGTCACCCAAGACCAGGCCATCCGGATTTTCAGGAACGGCCAGCTGCTCAAGGAAATCGGCTACCAGGATGCCAGCGGCAATCCGGCGAGGGTCAACGGCAGCAAGACCGACCAGATCGCCTTCAGCCTGGATAACCGCCTGATGTTCGTTGCCGGGACGGGCGGCGAGATCCATGTGATCGATACCGCAACCCTGAACCTGGCTGCGACCTTCAGCGTCGGCACCGCCAACGTCAGCAGCCTGGCGGTCTCCGGGCAGTCGCTGTATGTCGCCGAAGGCGGCTACTACAACCCGGGCGGCCATCGCCTGTTGCGGGTGAACATCGACGAAACCGCTGCCGACTTCCTGGCGATCGAGCAAGTCGACCTGCCTGCCGAAGCGAGCGGGTCCAACGCACCCTACGGCTACCTCGACCTGGCGATCAGCCATGGTGTCCATTCGTATCTCGCGGTGACCGCCCCCAGGCACAGCGCAGGCGTTGCCACCGGACGCGGCCAGCCGGAGAGTGGCAAGGTCTTCATCCTCGACCTCGACCAACTGCTTGAACAGCATGGCCACCTCGCGGCAACCGGCGCCGGCGCCTTCCTGCCGGTCGATTTTCCCGCGCAGCAAGGCAAGGCACCGCAGTTCATTTCGTCTGCGGGAATCCAGGGCAACACGCTCCGCCTGCTGCTGAGCGACGCCCTCGACCAGAATGCCGGACTGGCGACGGTAACCGTCGAGTTGCGCGATACCGGCCAGTTCAATGGCGCAGCGGTATTCAGGCAGGTCGTGATGTCGGGTACGCTGCCCGGGATCAGCCGCCTCGACGGGAGCTATCAGCTGAACATCCAGCGGGCGCAGTCGCCCGCGGCCGTCGTCGCCCACAACGGCATCGAATACGTGCTCGTTGCCGACTACTTTTTCGACTTTGTCGATCCACTGTACGGCCTTGACGACCCGCAGAATGGCGCCCGACAGATGGGAGGCAAGATCGGCATCGTCAAGGACCCCTTCGGCGCCCATCCGGAATACCTGGGTGCGACGTCGCCGATCATCGACGCCAACTTTTCTCGTCTGCAGGTGACCGGCGCCGGCCGGACGCTGTGGGCCGACATCCGCTACTGGCCGACGATCGGCGAAGCGCCGCCAGCAAGCGGGATGCTGGTCTGGGATCTGGAGCAACTGCTTGCCGCCGCGGAAAGGAATTCGCTCGCCCGGCAGGCATCGACAAAGCCGCTTCCGATCGATCGCGAGCGGGTCAATGGCGTCACCAGCCAGGTCGTGACGCCCAGCAAGCATGATCTGGCGACCAGCCAGCAGCTGACTTCCGGCTGGGTGTACGGGATGGCCACCAGCACCTTCCTGAATCCGGATGCGGTGGAATTCACGACGCCAGTCGATGGCGGCCACTTCCTGAAGACGAGCGTCGAGCCCGACCCTGACCACCAGGTACCCGCACTGAACTACGGCGACATCGTCCGGGTAGACCTCTTCAAGCTGATCCGCGATCAGTACGCCAACACCCTCGCCGGGTTGAAGGACGCGGATCTCCTCGTCAATTGGGACAACATCGAGGCCAGCGGCGCGGCGCAAGTCGTCAAGGATGCCAAGGGCTTCCTGCTCACCGCCGAACGCGAGGACGGACTGGCTTCGGTGGCAGCCGCTACCGCACCGACCTACAAGGGGCTGCAGGCAGTGAATACCGACCAGGGCAAGAAGACGCTCAGCCAAAGCGGCGTCATCTTCCTGGCGCCGATCATTGACGTCAATCGCCTCCGGATGGGCAGAGACCTGCCTGCTGGCGACATCTCGATTACGATCAAGGGATTCGACCGGAAAGACCCGGAAAAGGCCCTGTCACTGAAACTGCGCGTGGTCGACTACCAGAAAGCGCCCGACACGGTCTTCTTCGGCGATCGGCCGCTGAACAATCCGGGGTATCACGCGTTCGCGCTGGAAAATTCCGTCGGTGCTGGCGCAGAGAACGCCAACCAACCACTCGATGTGTGGCGGGTGGAGCAGAGATTGCGGTATCTTGGGTTCCCTGCCTATCAGAAAGGCTCAGGCACCAACATCAAGGACTACACCGTTGATGGAAGATTCGACGGGGACGAAAAAGCTGCCCTCAAGCTGTTCGAAAAAATCATTCGCTTCCGCGTGCCGGGCGAACCTGGTTATTCGAAGGACGGAACACTGAGCAATGGAAAGCCGGACCCGAAGGCGGTTGGCAACAATAAGTACACCGGCGATTTCAACGGCGCCGACGGGGC